>JAYTWQ010000102.1:0-7322 GCA_043743355.1 bacterium
TTGCATTTTTGTCTTGATTACTCGTTCTCTAGATCCTGAAACAAGTTCAGGATGACAATCGGTGATTTCTAATCCGAAATTTAAAATAGATTGAGTATAGATAAACTTACAGACTAGATTAGCCTTAAGACAATTAGCATTAGCAAGAAGTAAAGATCAATTTGTCTCGGTCCAAAACTTGACACTACATTATTTGTTGAGGGTTAATAAAGTCTGAGTCATAAAGCGGTGTCAAAATATCTTACTAAGGATTAAGAGAACTTACAAAATTATTTATTGAAATTATGATTGAACCAAAAAATATTAACGAACAACAAAATTTGATTTATGATGAGACATTTTATGCTGAAGAATCACACAAAACTCAAGCTAGCAATGTAGAGGAAATAATTACGAACTTTATATTCGTCAAAGAAGAGTATGTATCATTACTCAAGGATTGGTCTTACACACTCCAAACTAACCTTGATTCAATTGCTCATAGTGTGGTCTTTAGGGTCAAAAAGCCTGATAGCTTGCGTAACAAAATAATGAAAAAAATCCAAACAAAAGAAAGTTATAAAGATATAGATGTAAACAATTATACCAAAATAGTTACCGATCTGGGAGGTATGAGGATCTTACTCTTGAATCAAAGCAATTGGGGCTTCATTGACAATCTAATTACAAGGCTGTGTAATCACAAATCAAATTGTATGATAACCGAAAAGATTGCTTATTTGCCCCGTGATATGTTCCAAATTGACAAAATTGCTCTAACAAAATCAGGATTTCAAATACCAAAAATTGAGGACAAACAGTACACTTCACTGCATTACACTTTGAAAGTAATAATAGATAAGAAAGAGTATTTTATAGAAATCCAAGTGCGAAGTCTTGCCGATGAACAATACGCTGAGATAGAACATGAAGTGCGATACAAATCCAACTCAAAATATAACCCTTTAGTTTCAGCAACTCTTAGGAACTTAGCGAGGACAGCTGGAGTAATGAACTATCTCTCGGCAAAAGCTTTCGAAGAAATCAAAAATGAGTTTCGCGTTGAATTACCGAACGACGACCTTGAAGAATTTGATATTCAGGTATTAATTCGGAATATGTCTAATGATATTAACTGTCCCGAAGTACTCAAAATTGTTTCTTACGATATGACTTTAGAATCTATTAATAATAATTTGATCATACTATCAATATCCAACCCTGGTCTTCTTAATTCTGCAAACACTGAAGAATCTATTATTTATCTTACTAATTACATTAATAATAACACACACAATATGAATTATTCGGTAGGCTTTGTACTCAGAGAACTAAGCTAATTAATTCCTTGATTTGTGTGATATGCTCAACCTATTCTAATTTTGGATTAGAAATTACCGATTGTCACCCTGAACTTGTTTCAGGATCTAGAGAAAGTGCGTTCAAAACAAAGATGCAATTCCGAAATTCTAAGTATAAAAAGTATGAAATAAGTTGAAATAAAAAAATATTGACCAAAAAGCCTAAATTTGGTTGACTTTTAGAATAATCCAAAACATCATGCAATCATTTAATTTTAACAACATTACCGAAACAGAAATTGTAGAATTGCTCAGAAAGAACCGAATTGCGATGAACTCAACTGAAGCAACAACCCTCCAAAATGAAATATTAAAACGAGAACCAACATTGGCAGAATGTATTTTGTGGGGAATTCAAGGTTCAGAACATTGTTCATATCGATCGTCAAGATCATTCCTAAGACAATTCCCAACAACTGGACCGAGCGTAATGCTTGGAGTTGGTGAAGATGCTGGAATAGTTGAAATTGCCAGAGATAATACAGGCAAAAAGTACGGTGTAGTAATCAGTCACGAATCTCATAATTCACCTAGTCAGATTGTACCCGTAGAAGGAGCTGCTACAGGAATTGGAGGCAACGTAAGAGATGTCAACTGTATGGGTGCAAAGGTAATTGGAGTCAGTGACTCACTAAGATTCGGAGATATCACCAATCCAAAAACCAAAACAATTCATCACGGCGTTGTAGAAGGAATCGCTGGATATGGCAATCCAATTGGAGTTCCAAATATCGGCGGAGATATTTATTTTGGTCCAAAATTCGATGGAGCGTGTCTTGTCAATGTAGTAACGCTAGGAATTCTTGCAGAGGATGAGATCATTCATAGTTATGCACCCAAAAACGCCGATGGATACGATCTAATTCTAATTGGAAAGCCGACAGACAATAGCGGATTTGGTGGGGCAAGTTTTAGCTCTCAGGTTGTCAAGGAAGAGCATCGAGAAATCAACAAAGGAGCAGTACAAGAGCCAAACGCATTCCTCAAACGTCATATTCTAAAAGCTAATTATGAACTCTTCAAAATCTTGAAAGAAAAAAATCTATTAAATAAAGTTGGGTTCAAAGATCTTGGTGCTGGAGGAATTGCATGTGCATCAGTAGAATTAGCTGATGGAGCTGGATATGGGGCTGAGATTTATCTCGAAAAAGTACATCTTGGAATGAGCAACCTTGATCCTGCAGTAATATTATGCGGCGAAACACAAGAAAGATTCATGTGGGCTGTACCGCCTGAGATTTCTAAGCTGATTATCAATCATTATAACTATACTTTTGACTTTCCTAATATATCAAAAGGTGCAATGGCTTCGATTGTTGGTAAGATAAAGGATGGCGGACAATATACCGTTTTTTACAATGATCAAAAAATTGTCGATGCCAAAGCGTCAGATGTTACGGCTGGAATTGTTAGTGAGCGAAAATATGAAAACAGAGATCAGAACCTCAAAGAGCCAGAGATTTATTTTGATGGAAACAGTGTTGAGATTGGAGGAATTCAAAAGACCCTTAGTCAAATTGCATTAGAAATTTTGGGACATGAGAATATTGCTTGTAGGGTTCCAGTCTTTGAGAATTTTGACAAGAATGTCCAAGGCATTAGTGTAATTGAGGCAGGAGAAGCTGACGCAGCGGTATTGCAACCTTTCAAATATGACAATTATCCGGTAGAAATACGCCAAACAGGAATAGTATTCAAGCAAGACAACAATCCAAACTATGGTTCAATTGATCCTTACTATGGTGGAGTTAATGCAGTTGTGGAATGTGCATACAATATTGCAGCTGTAGGCGGCACTCCTCAAGCCCTGACTGATTGTCTCAATTTTGGAAACCCTGAAAAAGTAGATCAAATGAACCAATTCGTAGAATCTGTCCGTGGAGTAGCTGAGACCTGTAAGGCACTGACGCTCAAGGATTATCCAGGTTATGCGTTACCTGTCGTAAGTGGTAATGTGTCACTATACAAAGAGAATTCGCAAGGTCAATCAATTCCGCCTAGCCCAATTATTTCTATTGTAGGTAATATTAAAGATGTTAGAAAGGCAAAGAAAATGAGTCTAATATCAACCGATACAGTATTGATGATGATTGGGGAGCGTAAGGATGAGTGCGGCGGGTCGGTGTACTATGATATCTTTGGTCAACTAGGTGCGAATTTGCCGAGACCTAATTTTGAACAAGCACAAAAAGAAGTTTTTACAATGATTAACCTCATCGATCAGGAATTAATAGAATCTTGTCACGACATTAGCGATGGTGGGGTATTTGTGACTATTGCAGAAATGAGTTTTAAGAATGAGATTGGAGTAGATGTTAACATTACACATAATTCAGAAGAAGTTAAAAAAATTGATACAAGTAAGAATTTAGGTGAGAGAAATATTACAGCTGACAAAATCCTATTTTCACAAACCAATGGATTCGTGTTCGAAGTCAAAAAAGAAAATGTAGAAATGGTCAAAACACTTTGTAAAAATCAAAATTGTAAACTTTATCAAATTGGAACAACAACAACCGAAAAGAAAATCAAAATTAAAGCTTGTAATTCTACAATTGAATTAGATTTAACCGAAGCAAAAGGAAGATGGACCAATGGACTAAGAGAAAAACTATAATCTACTTCTTCACTTCATTCTTCATTTTGTCAATCATTGAACTCATTGTATGAATTTGTTTTTGTAGCATTTCGATTTGCTGAGACATTGTAGCGTGGTTGCTGGGATTAGAGCTAATTAATTCATCTTCCTCTGTCATATAGTCGATATCTCCTTGAATTTCGACAATATCTTCTCCGATTTCATCAATGTCACCGCTAAGATCATCAATATCTTCACTCAAATCTTGTATTGTCTGATTGCTAAGATTGACTGACATTTGAATAAAAATTGCCAAATAAATTGCCTCGAGAGACAAAAGTGTTGTAAAAAAAATATTGACTTGCTCAGACTGTAAACCAAAGCCCAAAAAAGGAAGAGACAAAAAGATTAGGAAAATTAAAGTATGAACCAAAAGTGAAATAGGTGTCCCAATATTTTCTGGAATCTTGATTAACAAATCTAATATTTTATTGTTTTTGAGGTCTTTTACGTCAGGTTTTTTTGTTATAGTCATAATGAATCATTGAGTTATTTTTGCAAAATTAAATTGTGTTAAAATAAAACTCCTTTGTCAAACTACACTTCTACATCCAGATTAGCAATATCTTTAAGTCTTATTGAATCTGTGGTATCAGGATTATAGCATCCATACATTAACGAAATAAGTTGTTCAGTGTTTAATAATGAGACCTTTAGATCCAGACCTCCCATTTTGGATGCGATTTCATCCACACGGCTCATTAGTATTTTTCTGTTACGCATGAACTCTTCTTGATTTTGTTTGACAATTCTGGCTGGGTTAAATGCCCTCAAAAAAGATCCGAATATTCCTTCCGAGAGTTTGATAGCGTCATACCCTACAATAATATAGAAGTTCTTTTCCATAATGTTGGCCTCAAGAATAATGTTCTGGATATATTCAATATATTCTTGCATCTTTACTCTCAAAAGATCGTTCATCTGAGTGTCTTGCAGGCCTTTTAGTTTTTCAATGTAGCTATCGAGATTAACACGACGGTTTTGAACAAGAATTTGGATAGGAAACTGAATAGAATTGAGAATACCCTGAAAGGTTCCAATTATCATCTCTTGTTCCTGTTGACTCTTAAGAGCAAAGTTCGTACTTGATACGGCAAGAACACCTCGCATCTGAGATTCACGAAGTACCAGAACGCTATCTCGAATTTCTGATATTTGCAAAAAGTTCAAAGTTGAAGCTAATTTTTTAGGTTTTGAAGTTACTGTGTTTGTTGGATTTGCCATACTATTTATTTGAATTATAATCTAATGATTTTTTTTTGACAAGAGCAGAATTGTATGATATAATTAAATTAATACAACTTTAAATTATGGCACAAGACCCTCAAAACCAATACTATCAAGACAATTCTCAGTACAATCCTCAAGGTTATAACCCTAATCTTGTAACTCAAAATAATTATAACCAAGGTCAAGTAAGTTTAGATCAAAACGCAACTTATCAATATCCAGTTGATGGCAGTGGATCCTTACAACCAGTTGCTCAAACTTATGACCCAAATCAATATTATCAACCCCAACCAGTGGCTCAAGGTACTCCAGATTATCAATATCAACAAACACAACCAGCTGTGTATCCGATTGACAATTCACAAAATCAATATCAAAACCAACAATACTCTCAGCCTGATCCATATGCTCAGACATATCAATACCAAAACCCTGAAATAAATCAACAACCAATTACAAATTATAATCCTGTTACCAACTCTTTTGATCCTGTAGGTAGTAATTATGAGAATCAAATACCGCTAGTGGACTCAACACTACCCCCAGTTCAAAATTTTGATTATGGACAAACTTCTGATTTTAATAGCCCACCCGTTGATCAGTTTCAACAAGGTCAATACAATAATTTTGATCCTAATTATGATTCTGAGAAACAATTCGATCCAAATAATACAGAACCTACAGTCCATCAAAGTAGTTTTTTTTCGAATAAAAGGAATCTAGTTATTATAGGCTTAATAGTTCTGATGATTGGATTAATCTCAGCTTCAGGAATTCTTTTTTATCTCAGATCTCAAGAAAGTAATACCACACCTCAAACATCCACAAGCTCAATAGTACCAGCTATCACCACAGCGAATCCTAATCCTAACACACTACAAACTACCACCTCATCCACAAATACAAAAACAACCATAGGAGTCTCATCCCAAGCAGGAAGAGCGGTAGCGGTTGGAACTAATGATAGTGGTGGACCAGGAACTCCAGCAACTAATTCCAAAAAAACGAATGTAACCAAATTACCAATTGAATGGCTAAAATCCAAATTCACTCCAGAAAATCTCAACGAAGACGGATCGTGCAAAATCGTTTCTGTTTGTGGAGAAAAAGCTGATTTTGATAACGATGGATTACTTAATATTGAAGAATATAACTTTTTGACAGATCCTCTCAATCCGGACACAGACGGCGATGGGCTCTCTGACGGAGATGAAATAAAAGTCTATTACACAGACCCAACCAAAAAAGACTCTGACAACGATACTTATGAAGATGGTGACGAAGTTACTAACTGTTATGATCCAATTACAGCCACTAACAGCAAACTATCCGCAGCTCGAAAGAGCCAAATAACATCGATTGCAACAACTGTCCCATTACACAAAACTACAATCGACAAATTAAAGAAAGCTGGAGCGACCAATGATGACATTGACAAAGGCTTTGTTCAGATCAAATGTGGAACATCAACATCAACAAACATAACATCAAGTTCAACGCCAGTTGTAAAACCAACCAAAAACAATTCTTAATCACTTTGTACAAAGGAACTACAAACGCAAAAATAAAAATAAATATGAAAATTAAATTAAACCTAAAGTTGTTCTTTGAACTAATTTTAACAGGCGTCCTTACTTTAGGTCTGGTTTATTCGTATCATGGATTCTTGACAAGTGTTCCCAGATCTGCTCAAGCCAACACTTTGTTAGAAGAACAAATATTTGTTGAGATTAATCAAATCAGAAAAGAAAATAAATTAACACAGTTACAAAATAGTCCTGAATTACAAAAAGCAGCTAAGCAAAAAACTCTAGATATGATTAGTAACAAGTACTTTTCACACACCAGTCCAAATAACAAAAAATGGTCTAAATTTATCAAGGATGAAGGCTATGATTATATTTATGCAGGCGAAAATTTGGCCAAAGATTATGAAAACTCAAAAGAAATTATTGCCGCTTGGATTCAGTCTCCATCCCACAAAGCTAACATTTTGAATCCAGAATACGTTGACACAGGCATTGCAGTAAGTTTTAATCGTACTAATTTAAGTTCTGGAATTTTGGTTGCTCAAGAATTTGGCAAAAAAATTTAGTTGTATAATAATATGATTC
>JAYTWQ010000103.1:0-8720 GCA_043743355.1 bacterium
TCTTCAATGCATATAGCTAAAACTTATAAAACCCGTTATCGTCATTCTAAACTTGTTTCAGAATCCCCCAGCTCGTAACAGTAATTTTTCCAAGCCACATATCGTCACTCCCGTCTTGATTGGGAATCCCCCAGCTCACAACAACTAAATTGCACAAAAACTTAAGTTTAGATCCAAAGTGCATAACCTATAACTTCATATCTTAGTTCAATACTTAGTGAGGTTTAAGAGTTAATCAAATTGGCAAAAAGAATTCAATCTTGGCAGAAAATCTTAATGTAAAAGCTAACTATTTACCCGGACAATACAATCCAATCTGCCTTTTCAGATAAATCACCCTAAAGAGTGTTGCGTAGCCCAAAAACTATTGCGACGCTCTTTTCGTTTGCACGAGATTAATTTTCTTGACCGAATTGTTGTAATAAATGAAGATTTTTTTATGCATAACTACGCTTTTATTGATACACAAAACTTATATTTAGCTATCGAAAGCCAGAACTGGAAACTAGATTCCAAAAAATATTCAGTCTTGATAAAGAAAACAGCTAAGGAAAAAATCACAAGCGTAAGCGAATTAAAGAATAAACTTGAGCATAAAAAAAGTAGCACAGATAAGGACCAACCCTTTCACCGTACTACTAAGTCGTGATTAAAAAAATTTACGATACTTTTTTCTTGTTGTCAAATATGATACTCAAATACACCAAACGAATCAAAACCAAAGAAAGCAAGGGAATTTCGACTCTACTTGTCACCTCTGCCAAAAAACAATTTTTAGGGGATGCCTATTTTTTTGCTGTAGTAAATAAAACCATTAATACAATATTTGAAAATAATTATCCAAAACTTGTTGATGATCTAAAATTGTGTGAAATCTTTGTAAAGCATTCTGAAGATAATACAAAACTCCACCAATCAAGGGGGTCGGAGGGTATGATCAAAATCACAATACAATCTTCAGATATTAGTTTTCTAACATGGCTCAAAACTGAAAGTGAAGATATCAGAGAGGGCTTGTCAAAAATACTTAATGAAAAAAAACTATTAAAAGAAAATTATGAAGTTTTGATTGTAGCAAAGAGAAAGTAAATACCTACATTCAACGCTTCCCGCTACTGTCATTCTGAACTCGTTTCAGAATCCCCCCAATCTGAAAACTTAATTTTGCTTAAAGTTAAATATATTTGCCAATATTTTTTTTGTCGTGTAAAATAGTTAAGTAATCTAAAATATTTTATTAGTTTTAGATCCCCAGTCAAGCTGAAAATGACGGCACAAAGAAAAATCTCAGTTCATAAATACAGATGACGGCCTAAAGATCAAAACCAGTTCATAAATACAGAATATGAATCAACCCCAATTCCCCCAAAATCCTAATCCGAACCAGAGACCCCAACAGCCAGGTAATTTTCCTAATGTTCCAGTACAACAATTTAGACAAAATCAAGGTTTTCCTTCGCAGCAATTACCCAGCCAGATTAATTCAAACAATTTGATAAATAATTCACAGCAGGCTTATACCACCTTTTTTCAGAACCCAAATCAAGTTCCTAATCCTAATCAAAAGCCCACTCAAACACCTTCGCAAATGCAAAGAGCTGGAACAAATGTCAAAAAATCCACAATACCAAAACGGGACAACGGAATCGCAAAATGGCTCGGCGGTAGTGCCAAAGGCCCAATTCGAAAAGAGGCACCAAAAATTGACAAAAATTCTCCCAATTACCTAGCCACACTTTCTGCAGCTGAATTAAGAAAAGATGTGGTCCAAACTGAAATTGCAATTGAAAAAAGCCTTTTGGAATCCGAAAAGAACTACAAGAAAGATATTACAACTATTAGAGATCTGATTTCACCATCAAGTGTCGCTATCACAGGCGGCAAACTAGAACTTGGAACCAAACTTGTTAGGTCATTCTTTGTACTTACTTATTCTCGTATTATTACCACAGGTTGGCTCGAAGGAGTGATTAATGCTGATATTCCACTCGATTTGTCAATTTTTATTTATCCGCAAGATTCCAGTAATGTTCTCAAGGATCTTCGTGGAAAAGTTGGAAAGATTCAGGCTAGTCTCAACCTCAATAACGAAAAGGGAATGTCGCGTGACCCTGCCCTAGAAACAGCTTATCGGGATGTAGAAGCTCTTCGAGATGCGATCCAACAAGGTGTCGAAAAGTTTTTTAAGCTCGGAGTATATATTCAGATTTATGCTGATGATCAAGATTCTTTGGAGCGGAATTCTAAGTTCGTGGAGTCAATGTTCGACCAACAAAATATCATATTAAAACGAGCTGCACTTCAGATGGACGACGGATTCAACTCTTGTTTGCCTATTCTCAAAGATGATTTGATGGTGTATTCTAATATGAATACTAGCCCATTGTCCGCATCATTCCCTTTCGTCTCATCGGATCTTAGTTCTAACGAAGGAATTTTGTATGGTATCAATAGGCACAATTCATCTCTTGTAATCTTTGATAGATTCAGTCTTGAGAATGCTAACTCTGTGGTATTTGCAACTACTGGAGCTGGCAAAAGCTATGCGGTCAAACTCGAAATTCTACGATCCTTGATGATGGGAACAAGCGTAATCGTAATTGATCCTGAGAGTGAATACAAGATGTTAGCTGACACTGTTGGCGGAGCGTACATCAATTTTAGTTTGAATTCATCTAATCGTATCAACCCATTTGATTTGCCAAAGCCGCTACCAGGAGAAAACAACGCTGATATTATTCGATCTGCGGTAATTGACTTGATTGGGTTAATTAATCTGATGTTAGGCAAAATGAACCCTGAAGAAACCAGTATCATGGAACGAGCGATCATGGAGTGCTATGCCAAGCGTGATATAACTGCCAATGTTGACTTTAGCAAAATGACACCTCCCACAATGAGTGATTTGGTAGAGATTCTAAATGGAATTGTAGGCGGTGAAAGCTTAGCACAAAGATTATATAGATTCACAGAAGGAACATTTGCGGGAATCTTCAATAGGCAAACCAACATTAATGTATTCAACGACTTTATCGTATTTAATATTCGTGATCTTCAAGAAGAATTGCGACCGATCGCGATGTATGTGCTTTTGAAATACGTTTGGAATGAGATTAGATCCGTACTCAAAAAACGAATTTTGGTCTGCGATGAGGCGTGGATTATGATGCAATACGAAGATTCTGCCAAATTCTTGTTCGGATTGGTTAAGCGTGCTCGAAAATATTATCTTGGAGTTACCACAATTACACAAGATGTCAGTGACTTCATGAATTCTCCATTCGGAAAGCCGATTGTGACTAATGCTGCAATGAAGATACTATTGAAACAATCCCCAACTTCCATCGATCTAGTGGGTCAAACCTTCAATCTTACTTCTGGAGAAAAACAAGTGTTGCTCGATTCAGACGTAGGTCAAGGTATTTTCTTTGCTGGGACAAGACATGTTGCCATTGGAATCATAGCCTTCCCAACCGAACACAAAATTATCACCACCAATCCAAAAGATATTCTCAAGATGCAAGGTTTGGATGAGAATGGGTAAAATTTTACAGATTTAGATTCATTTACGATCTGATTGTATTTTGAAAGAAATTAGAATACAATCTTCAAGACTTCTCCAGTACGATAGAAAGCACCATTTGTCAATCCAGCATTTTTGGCGGATATATTGTCATTGTATTCCTGAATGTTTGCAACTTGGAGAGGCGACGTTGGTGTCTCGATGTTTATTCCAATTTTACCAAATAATCTTGTTATCGCTGATCCAACTATTACTAATTGAGATCCAACGTTACCATATACAGAATTAGATCCCGTTATTGTTCCACCAATTAAAGACCTAGTGGTGTTACCACTTACCACGTTGTCAATTCCATCTAATTGAAAATCTTTGGGATTTGGAACTCCGCCTGATATGGTAAGTGTGTTGTTAGTAAATGAACTTGAAGACGAGCTGTCTGCTTTTATTGCAATAAAATTTGGTGTGACTGAGCTTGCAATCCAATTACTTTCAATCTTTACACTTGTGTTAGACCTCATATATATTCCATTAATTTCGTTGAAATCAAATATATTATTAACGGCTGCAAGGTGTAAGACTCTCTCTATGTACAAACCATAGTTACAAATAATAGTTAGACAGTTTGTTATCATCCATCCTTCATTATAATGATTTGCAGGAGAAATCAAATCTCTGATGTATATAGATTTTGAGTAACCCTGAACAATGCAAGAAACTAAAGAGATATTAACACTGTGGTCGCCGTATATTCCTACAGTATCAAAACCTAACGTGTTATCAGTTTCAACTCTGACTTTATCCAAGCATGACTTAATCAAATCAACACACCTAATTCCAATTTTCCAATTTCCAGTTACTGCAATATCTCTCATTCTGGTCCATCCTTTTTCAATGTGAAAACCAGTGTAATTGTTGTTAGCATCTGTTGCGTTAGTCGAAATTGTCAGCTGTTCAATTGTAAGAATATCAGTTTTACAGAAAAATCCGCTACAATTAATAAAATTAATTCCTGAATTTTGTCCTGCTCCGTAAAGTCGTAAATAAGTTGTAATATTTATGGTTCGTATGGATTTGTAACCACCAGCAGGAACAAACACTTGATTAAAATTTAGAGTTGATGATAAGTTGTATAGCCGCCGTATCATCCGCAACCCCATCTCCAATAGCTCCATAATCCTTGACATTGATCTCAGATTTATTCTGAACTTTCCATTCACTACCGCTCCATTCGTGCCAGTTACCTGTCTGTGTATACAGATAAGTTCGACCTGCGTCATCTGTCGTGAGATTGGTTGGACGAGCTGAGAATTGGTCGAATGAATTGAATGCCCCGTTGATTGGATTCTTGGTCTGAGCAATGTGTTCGTTGAGGATTGTTCCCCAGTTACCTGCATCTTGAGATGGTGTTGGTATTCTTTTTTGTGACATATTTATTTTGGTTTGTTGATGTTGTAGAGGCGACCCTCGTGTCGCTATTGTATTTCTGATGTTGATTTGTTGAAGCGGAGAATCTTGATTCTCTATTTTGGAGTTGTGATGTAGGGGCGATCACGGATAGCCATAAGTTACACTAACCATTATACGGTACTTTTCTTGTTTACGCAAATCTTGTTGGAAAATTCAATTAATGAAATCCCCCAAATCATTCTGATTTGACCCCTTTGACAAGGGGTTACGTGTTCCAAATGTCGTATTAAAATTGGGATTGGCTATATTTGATATTCTACCACTTCAAAACAAAGGATTCCCAATCGAGCCCAGGAATGACGGCGAAGCTGCTTTAAATTACTATGAGTCGCTACACTAAAGAACCCAACTAATTATTTTTTTCTACCAAAAATTCAAAACTAAACCTACACCCTTTCCTCGCTACGCTTTACTAATATCCCATAAAGGGTCTGGACTAGAATCATAATCATCGGACCAATAATAAAACCCATCAAACCAAAAATTGTAATTCCAGATAGAATACTGGTGATAATCAAAAGTGGGTTGCCAGCTTGACCGCTGTTAATAATCTTTGGCATCAAAATATAATTCACGAACAGGATTATCAGTTCAGCAATTGGAGCCAAAATAATAACTGCAATCGGATAATTAGGTAAGATAATCAAAAGCGGCAAAGCGTAAGCAAGTTCGGATGGAGAAAGTGGCAAAACACCTATTAAGAAAATCAAAATAGTTAATATAAAAATATTAGGAACGCCAAAAATCAACATTATTACAAAACAAATAACCGAGTGAATCAAGCCACCAAGAAGGTTAGCATAGACTACGTTTGATACTCCAGATTTGAGATCAAATATTATATCGGTTTCTTCAGTTTCGGAAAAAGGAAGTAGTCCAAAGATACTCTTAAGCCATAGCTTGCCAGAAGTTAGAGCATTGAACCAAGCCAACAGAAATATTACAAAATATATCAAATAATCAAAAATAATCTTGAACAAACCACCGCTAAAATTAAAAATCTTAGTAAAATCTTCTGGTTTTAGCTCCACATTGAGTTTTTGCTTGGTGCCGTTTGGAACTACATATTTGTTAATTTGTTCATTGATTTTGTCAGACGCGAGCTTTGTATTGTCTCTGCTCACACCAATCTTTTCTAGGTTCTGAATCAAATTCTCGTTCTTTGGAATACTTCGTGCAAAATTCACAATTCCAGTCACAAAGCTTGGTGCCTCGCGCGCCACCTGAGTTCCAAGAAAATCAAACCCAGCAAAAAGAACAATTGTAATCAAAAAAATTGTACTAATTCCAGCAATTGTCTTTGAAGCTTTAGAAAATAATTTTGTATTAATCAGCTTGTTTTGTATGTATTGGAATATAGGAAATGAAAGTGTAGCAATAATTAATCCCAATAATAAAGGAGTCACAAAGGCAGAGTTGAACAACCATAATACACTGAGAATTAGAATAAATACAACTAAGCGAATAGCCATTGGCCAGGAATTATGTTTGAATTTTGTGAGCATGTAATGATTGAGATTAATTTTGTGGCTTTGGTCAATTAGATTAATTCATAATTAAACTAAAATTTTCAGTTTATATTTATTCTCCCTATCTAGGGAGTGGCAAAACGAAGTTTTGACGAGGGTAGCTTTACATATTTATTTATAAAATTAATTTTGAAGAGTAAAAAGAATAAACAAGAACTTTACAACTTTACACTTTTGTTCAATACTAATTCATTATGACACAAGATATTGTTTGGTCGTGGGTTGTTGCCTTAGGTTCTCTTTTTGTAGTACTGGCAATGATTTGGTGGTATTTGATTTACAAAGGCAATATCAAATTCTAGTTTTATGTTTTACATTACTCATCTATATCCTCGAGAAATGTCAATCTACGGTGATTATGGCAATATCCTAGCGATGCAAAGTATGCTCAAAAGACTCGAGATCAATTTTGTCAATCAAAAAGTTGAATTAGGAGAGGATTTGCCGGAACATAATGACTTTATTTTTGTTGGAGGTGGACAAGACAAAGATCAAATTATTGTTGCCAAGGATTTGATGACCAAAAGAGAAAGTCTAGTTCGTATAATTCAAGATAATTGCCCGATGTTAGCTATTTGTGGCGGTTATCAACTACTTGGTCATGAGTTTGTAGCTGGAGATGGAACTAATGTTAAAGGGTTAGGAGTTTTCCCAGTTGTCACCAGATCTCTAGATGCAAATGTCAAAAACCGATGCATCGGAAATATAATGTTAGAAAGTGAGTTTGGAACATTGGTTGGATTCGAAAATCATGGTGGACAAACTCGATTCTTAAATGATGAAGCGATGCTCCTTGGAAAAGTAACCAAAGGTTTTGGGAATAATTTTGAAGATAAAGTTGAAGGTTGTATAATCAATAATGCAATTGGAACATACTGCCACGGATCATTCTTGCCAAAGAATCCAGAAATAACAAGATGGATAATCCAAAAAGCTATTGAACGAAAGTTCTCAAACGGCGAAATTTTAGAGGGTGAATTGATTAGGGTCAACAACTGTGAAGTTGATAATTCGATCGCACTTGCAGCCAAAAACCAATTAATTGCAAGATTTGTTTAGCCAAAAAAATTAAATAGCTCATGTCTAGTTCCAAATACAACTTCAAAACCAATATATCTCAAACAGTTATTCCAAAAGGTCTTGATGAGGATGTAGTTAAGCACATTTCAACAACCAAAAACGAACCTAAATGGTTATTAGAATTCAGACTCAAATCCTACAAACATTGGGCAAAACAAAATAGTGACAAAAAGTTCCCAGATTTTACAAAGCTTAAATTGCCCGAAATAGACTTTAATAACATATCATATCTTGCAACTATCAAAAAAACCACCGATCTGATGGAATTAAAAAAAGAATGGATTGAAAAATTGATTGAAGAGTCGATCAATTAAAATTTCTTAACAACAAATCATAAGTTGGTCATCCTCAGCCTGACTGGAGATCTAAAAAGTTAATTACTCTATGATTAGAATTTAGACCTTTTAGACATAAAAAATCCACTATTTCACAACTGAACCTCCAATAGCTTTTTGAGCATCGGTTGCAGTTTGTAACGATTGTAAAAATTCAGGATTGTTGCCGAATGTAAAAAGAAGAACAATTGCAAGAACAAACAAAAGAATCAATGCAACAAACGAAACAATGTTAAAAATTCCAGTAATTTTGTAGTAAGACTTCATATAATTCAACCCTTCTAAGGTTTTGACATTAAATTCATCTTGAGTTTTGACTTCTGTGAGTTCATTGAATTTCCCAAAAGCCTTATACAAAAAAGTTAAAAGCCAAATAGTAATTCCAGCGATAATCCAATATATTATTGATAAAGGAATTGTAACGATCAGAAAAGCATAAATTAAACCTGCTAAAATCAAAAACCCCGAGCTAATAAAACCTAAAATAATATGGAATTTTGACCAAAAATTAAGACTTTTGAGCATTTTTAATGTTTCTTCGTCTTTAATTAGATTATTATTTGGGATAATTGGCTCTACAATCTCAACATCTTTTGGTTCTAATTTTTTTTCAACAATTGTCTCTTCATCTTCAATTTTCCTTTCCGTCACTTTTTCAAAAATCGATTCTTCATGACTAAAATTTATCGTATCAATCAAGGGTTCAATGACTTCGTTATTAATCTCAATTTTTTCTTCGTCAATCCTGGTTGGAGTGATTACCGTTGTTACTTTTTGGGTTTCGGT
>JAYTWQ010000104.1:0-7060 GCA_043743355.1 bacterium
ACTTGCTTTCTCACTTCAAAAAAATAAATCAGAAGAACTAAATCCAGTTCAAGAAATTTCCAATCTTAACGAAAAAAGTTTAGGTTCTGAAAATTCTCAATGTTTTGTTGTTGAAACTCTAGACGTAAGTAGTCTGGTTGATTCCGAAACAAAAATGGGGGCTGAAAATTTGAATTTAGGTGATCAAATTCAAGAAACTTCCGAAGCTCAAAGCATTTCAATTGAAAATCAACCAGAGACGTCTGAGAATCAAATTAAAAATTATTTAAACGAAATCTTGAAGCTTAAAACTTGTCCACCGCCTCTCAAAATTGTCAGCAATGATATCAATATTGAATCGGTAGTAATTGAAAACTTGATACTTTCGATCTCCAGTCCAATATTCTTACCACAAGTCAAAAATGACAAAACACTAAAATTCATCAAAGAATACCTTCTAGAAAAAACTCAAAAAAATTACCAAATTGAAGTCAAACTCCGTGATCCGAATCTCAAAAACACTGTTACAAAGTCAAAAATAAACTCTGGACAAGAACAAAATCTTGTGGTAGAGTCAGAACAGGAAATAACAACAATACTACCAAAAGTCTCTAAGGAAAAAGTATTTTATAAGATCTATGGGAGTTCAATGCCAGAAAATAATATCTCTGATATAAGCAACCTCAAATTCTTTGAAGGGGTAATTCCTACTCCTCATACCCAAAATTCAGAATCTCACGTCGATCAATGGAATGATGAAATTAGTAACATTTTTGACTTTTGACATTTTTGACAAGAAACCAAATCTAACACAACTTAAAGTATAATCACCAACAATATGTTCTCTACAATATCTAATTTTTTGGCTTCGGCTCCTGCTAGAACTCCAACCTCATCGCCCATTACTCCTAGCAAGAATGTAATATGTGGCGGAAGATGTCCCCTCTTTGACCCATCGAATTTGCGGATTAATTCTCGTGAAGACATTGTTACCTTTATTATTAATATTGCCAAAATTCTTTCGTATGTCGCCGTACCGATTGCCGTTATAATGATTATATATACTGGAATTACAGCAATTTTTGGAATTGAAAAAAATCCTTTAGCTGCAATTGTCAGGATCTTGATTGGTCTTGCAGTGGTAATTTTGGCTTATACAATTACGGCTGGATTCTCAGATGTACTGACTGGAACCGTAGATCTAAATAAGTTGTTTTAGGTTGAATTCCAAAATTAAAAATAGGTACATAATGATTTAACTTTAATTACTTATTTCTTTATACAAAATCTACGCCCAGTAATCCTATTTTAATGTCCCATATGACCATCTGCGTCCATTGGATTTGAGTTGCTACTAGTGTATTTGGTGTTAATCCATTTGGTCAGCACTACATTATCAGCTTCTTGGTCTTTAATAATTTGTTTGCTCAAAGTGAGAATTTCTGGCTTGTAGGATGTTTTGGAGTCAGATAATACTATTTTGGCAATATCAATAATTCCGCTATGGTGTCCTAGCATTCCACTCACATATTCTTTATCTAAAGCAACGCCTGCCAAATCATCTAATTTCATCATACTTGGCGAATTAGTAACAATATAATCTTTGCCATACCAAGTTTTGTAGTAGCCTTTAAGCAGTGTAATTTCAGAACCTTGAGCTGTGATTACATTATTGAGAAAGGCTTTGAGTTCTGGGTCTTGAGTAGTTTTGAGGACTTTTTGGGAACTGTCGATTGCGTCTTGGTGATGGGGAATGACGTATTCAATAAAGGATTTGTCGTCTTTGACAGTTGCATTATTCATATTCATATTAGGCATACACATTTCTGGCATTGATTCTTTTGATTGACCAGTGGGACATTTGTTCATCTCTGTTGATTTGGAAATATCTTTTGGAGGACATATGTTTTCATCGTGTCCAGCATTTGCTGATACTTTAATTTGTAACCAATCAAAACTAGTTTTGGCACACTCTGATGCTTTTTGTTTGGCATTACTTTCTGTAAGACTCTTAGCATAAGTATTAAGTCCAACAAAACCAAAAATTGAAATAAGCAAAAGTGCAACTCCAGCAATAATTAAGTTTTTTGTAAATGTAAAGTTGTTTTTGAGTAAAAAAGCAAGATATGAGACAATCAAACCAAGTGGAACGAGATAACTAGAATATACAGGGAAATCAGAGAAGTGTTGCGTCCCTCCACTCATCATACCAACTCCTACTGATAATAGTAAGGAATACAAAAAGAATTTGGCGACTCCCTCTTCCTTAAGGTTGTTTTGGTTGAAAATTGATTCCTGTATGAATGAGCCCAGAATGAAAAGTGAGACTCCAACTATACCTATGATAGCATATTTTGAGACTTCGGCAACATTACCTGTATGTACTATTGCACCTGAAACAAAGGCTGACCCTATGAATAATGAAAGGTAGGAAAAGTAATTGAGAAGAATTGATTTGGTTGATTTGTTTTGGGTCATAATATTATAATTAAAAGCTTATATTTTATTTTTCTATTGACAATCCTAGTTGTTCCCAAGCTCCAAAACCTTGGTCGGCATTGAACATTTGGGTAAAACCAACGTCAAGCATTTGATTGTAAGCACTGAGACTTCGGTTGCCAGATCGGCAGTAGACTACATATTTTTGGGTTTTGTCTAATTTTTCAATTTCAACTTTGAAATTGGGGCTTTGAACATCTATATTGAGAGAGTTTGGAATGTGACCAGAACTATATTCTTGAGGTGTTCTGACGTCAATAATTTTGATTGAAGAATCATTTTTGATCAGCTCACTAAGTTGTTTCATTGTAAGTTTGGAGTTATCAATAGGTTTTGAACCATTTTGTGTAGTCTCAATATTATTGTTTTTTTGATTGAATTGATAAAAGTGATATATCACAACACCAAAAATTATTACCAGCACTAATGCAATTAATATTTGTTTGTTCGTAATTAGTTGCATAAGTTATAGATTTTGAGTAGTTCATCGACAGTTTTGTCTTTATCTTCAGTGAGTTTTTTTATCAAACAATGGCTCAGGTGTCCAGCCAATAATTCTTTTTTGGAAGATTTTAAAAGTCCGATCACCGAATCGATTTGCTGGATTATTTCTGGACAATATTGATTAGATTCTACCATTGTTAGTACTTTGGTCAGAGTGCCTTGGGCTTGTTTGGTGAGTTTGATAGTTTTGGTAGAATTGTGTGGCGTGTTATGAGTCATAATTTTATAATACCTCATACCTAGGTTATAGGCAATTTTTATTTGTGTCAAATTTTAGAGTTTGGATAAACTAAAATACTTTCATTATAAACCTGAATATCGAAAGTCAAACTAAGCCTGTTATCAAGAAGTTTTATTATCTCTAAACTTGTTTTTTTTACTAAACTCTAACCGTCATCTTGAGCAAAGCGAAAGATCTGTAATGAATCAATAGCAAAAATAGACCTTTTATAAATAGTACAGCTAACAGATCTTTCGCTCCGCTCAAGATGACGGAGTATATTCTAATCCAAAAATTAAACTAAATCATTTGTGACATTGATAAAGTTGAGTTTCGATATTTGGGTTTATAAGTTAAGTTATACTCTTTACACTTAGAATATCAAATTTTAAATGATGGCAATTTTGAGATCCTCAGTCAAATTGAGGAAGACGAGCGTTGAGTTGTCAATCAGAAATTTTGAATATTTAAAGTATAAATTATTTTCCAAAAGGTTAAGCAATGAAATATTTTCGCTATAAAATTAAAATTAAACTTTGACAAAAAAACCTTAGTTCTTAAGAATTATTTTACAGATAAACAACTTAATTATTTTTTATGATTTTACGAAAAAAAATGTTAGTAGTTATATTAGTCCTTTTAATTGGTTTGGTATTGGTTGCAGTATTAATTGTAGAATCACAAAGGAACCAAAATACTGTTCGAAGATTGTACGAAAATTACAAAAAAGAATACATAGATCCAGTTTCGTTCAGGGTGATTGACAAACAAAAAGATGGAATTACAACTTCAGAAGGGCAGAGTTATGGCATGTTAATGTCGATGTGGATGGACGACCGATCAACTTTTGATAATGTTTGGAAATGGACTCAGGATAATCTTCAAAAACCCAACACGAATTCATTTTCTTGGCTTTGGGGTAAGAATTCTAAAGGGGAGTATGGTGTTATTAAAGAGCAAGGCGGTGAAAGTGTGGCGACTGATGGAGATATTGACATAGCATTTGCACTCGTCAAAGCTTCTAAAAAATGGAATGAACAAAAATATGCCGATTCAGCCAAAAAAATTGCTAACGATATTTGGACTAACGAAGTAATAATAACTAAGAATGGCAAATATATTCTGGCAGCCAATGACTCCGAAAAAAAGTATCAAAAAGCACAAATATTAGTGAATCCAAGCTACTATAATCCAGCAGCCTTTTCAGAGTTTTCAAAATTAAATCCAGAGGTCAACTGGGGCAGGCTGATTGATGACGGTTATGAATTATTAGACAAATCAAGTAGTAGTAATTTGGGCAACTCAAAATCAGTTTATTTGCCACCCGATTGGATTAATGTAGATTATGAAAATACTAATATCTCACCAACCAATAATCCGAGCTTTGGAACAACTTATGGCTTTGACGCCATTAGGATTCCTTGGCGAATTGCGCTCGATAACGAATTGAACCAAAACCCAAAAGCACTAGAGTATCTAGAAAAAATGAATTTTTTGAAAAAAGATTGGAACGACAAAAACTTACTGTATGGCGTGTACAATCACGATGGAACTGTAAGCGGCAAATACGAAACTAAGCTAATGTATGCAACTTCTTTAGGGTATTTCAAAAACTATGAGGGAGGTATTGCTAATCAAATAGTAGGTCAAAAACTGAGCCCGATTAAGATATTCGAACCCCAAATGAGTTATTACGATAATAGTTGGGTATTTTTTGGGCTGGCACTCCACTATGGTTACTTAACTTAATAACTATTTATTATTTTAGTTACCCGAACAAAAACAAAAAACATTCAAAAACATTAGAGAGATTCAAACCTAAAATATAATCTTATGAATACTAATACAATCGATAATTATAGAATTAGTTCAGACAAGGTTTCCAAACCGATATTAACTCTAGGCATAGTATTGACTACTTTTTATGGAATTATAATTTTTTGGTTGTTGCCAAAAGGTGAATTGTGGCTATATTGGACTTTGATGGCGGGTGAAATATTCCATATTTGGTTAATTCTAAGTTACATTTTTACTGTTTGGCCTAGGCAAAATTCGTTCAAATTCGATCCCCGATTCCTTCCCCCAGTAGACATATTCATTACTGTTGCGGGTGAACCAGTCGATATTGTCAAAAAAACAATAAGGGCGGCAAAGAATCTTAATTATCCTGACAAGAATATCTTTGTTCTCAATGATGGTTTTGTGTGCGGATCTGATAATTGGATGGATATAGAAGAGCTTTGCATGGATGAGAGCATTAATTGGGTAACTAGAAAAGTCGGAGGTGGAGCCAAGGCTGGTAATATAAATAATGCCCTAAGACTAACCAAGAGTCCTTTGATTGCTGTATTTGATGCTGATCATGCCCCCAAAATCAACTTTTTGACTGAGACTGTTTCGTATTTTGTCGACCCCAAAATGGCTTTTGTTCAGACACCTCAATACTATGCTAATTACTCTGAAAATAACATTACGGTTGGTGCTAGCGAACAGCAGGAGTTATTTTTCGGTCCGATTCTAGAAGGTAAAAATAATTCTAATTCAGTATTTATGTGTGGAACTAATATGGTTCTGAGTCGCAAAGCCTTGGATCAGGTTGGCGGATTGTGCGATACTAATATCGCCGAAGATTTTCTTACATCTTTATTCATCCATGAGAAAGGCTGGAAATCAGTTTATGTTCCCAAAATATTGGCTGAGGGTTTGGCGCCTGGTGATTTTTTGTCTTATTACAAACAACAATTTCGGTGGGCTAGGGGTTCTCTCGAAGTAATTTTCAAATATAATCCTATATTCCGGTCTGGGCTATCGTTTCAACAAAAAATTCATTATTTGGTTTCGGCTAGTTACTATTTATCAGGTTTGTTTGTGATTATCAATATGTCCGTTCCCTTACTTTATTTAATATTCCAAGTCGAGCCGCTTCGGACTTCTACAATGACTTTAGCTTTTGCCTTTTTGCCATACTTATTCATTTGCATTTACATTCTCCAAAAATCAAGTGGTTCGAGCTACACTTTCAAGGCTTTATCTTTTTCGATGGGGTCTTTTTTTGTTTTTACATCTGCACTGATCTCAGTAATTTTAAATAGAAAGGTTAGCTTTGCTGTAACAAGCAAAGAGGCCATACAAGGCAATTTTATCAAATTCGTTATACCTCACATAATTTATTTTTGTCTCAGTATTTTTGCAAGTGTGTATTATTTGTACCACAGTGGCTTTACACCTTCTTTTATTACTAATTTTTCTTGGATATTTTTTAATAATATTGTTTTTGCTCCGTTTGTTTTGGCTGCAATGCCTAATTTTGAGTTTTCAAAAATTCCAATTCTCCACAAAAAAAGTAAATTAGTCAATGAACATAATTAATAAATTTTACCATGTTTTTATATCTCAAGAACTTATTTGTATCAAAATTTGAATTTGTTTGGCTTCCAATACTGATGTGTTTTGGATCATTAATTTCCTATAATTTTTTGGGCAAGGAAAGCTTGCGTCTTGATGAATCTCAAAGTATTTGGCAAGTCAGCAGATCGTTCAATGATATTTTCCCAATTGTTGCAAGCGATGTTCATCTTCCGCTCTATAACATGATTTTACATCGGTGGCGTTCTATAGTTGGAACTGATATTTTTAATGATAGACATATTTCCCTAATTTTTTTCTTGGCTTCCATAATTGTCATATACTTTCTTGCCAAACTAATCTCAAATAACAAAAATGTAGCACTTTTTACCTCAACATTGTTTGCCGTTTCTCCATATATGAATTGGTATGCAAACGAATTGAGAATGTATTCACTTTTGGTTCTGGTGACTATGACTTCACACTATTTTTATTTGAGAATATACTTCAAAT
>JAYTWQ010000105.1:0-8902 GCA_043743355.1 bacterium
TTTATTTTGTTGATCAGTTCCAGAATTTGTGTATGTCCAATATCCACAGAAATATCTTCGTCGCTAATTTGGGTTAATATAACTTCGATTAAATTATCGATTTTGTTGATTTTGCAGAATTCTATTTGTTCGTAATTCAAGAATTTTGTGATCAGTGACATATTTTCTAATTTAGCACCAATAGGGTATTTTGGTCAAGCAAAATTAAATTTCGTGCCTCAAATTTGACATTGCAGTAATAGCTTCAAATTGGGTCAGCAGCCCTGTCAATTCAGAGGTGTCATCAAAGGTTCTTTTGGACGTTAGAATCAAGACTCGATCCATGATTTTGACCAGACCTTGATTAGATTGCAACAATGTGCTACTTTTCATTAATTCTCTTGCTTTTTGGATCCGCAAATTAATTGTTTTGAACTGATCTCGTTCTTCTACTGCCTCAGTATATTTTGAAAATTCACCTTTGTGTAATAATTTGTGCATAATGTTAATTTAGAATAGAATTATAACCACAGTTTTTTTGTTTAGTCAAGCTCTGTTTATAATTTGACAATTTTAGTTGTATAGAAAAGGATTAGTTTATTATTTTATGTCCAAACTAAACATTATTTATTCTACAATCAGTGGTAATACTGAGCTAGTTGTTCAAAAAGTTGTCGAATTATTACCTGATAATATTGTATCTGAAGTTATACGCGTTGATATTGCCAGCGAAAAGAATATTGAAAACTGCGATATAATAATTTTGGCATGTCCAACCTATGGTCAAGGTTCACTAGAAGCTCAATTCCCGAAGTTCCTGAAGCTCATTCAAGGCAAGGTTGAAAACAAAAAATTTGCTGTAATTAGTCTTGGAGATACCAAATATTATCCTGAATACCTAACTGAGTCTGGTACAATTCTGGAAGCTTGGATAAACACAAACAAAGGTATATTATCACTTCCTACACTAAGAATTGGTATGCCGCCGCTCAAATTCATAGACAAATTAGTTCCTCGTTGGGTAGACAAATTGATCGAGAGTCTAAAATAATTTTGCCAAAAAGTCAAACTTAATTTATAAGATAATAATGAACCCAAAATATCTAATTGTTGATACAGAAGCAACTGGTTTGAATGCTTGGAAACACGGAATTATACAACTAGCCTGGATTGTGATGGACACAAAACTGAAAATTATAGATCAAAAAGTAATTGATATTTGCCCGCCTATTGGTTATCAAATTTCTGATGAAGCATTAACTGTTAATGGGTTTACGATTGAACGCATTGAAAAAGGATTAAGTTACAAAGAAGCGTGTGATATTTTTTCAGATTCAATTAAAATGAACTTTGGAGAAAAAAAACCAATTGTGGTTGGGCAGTTTTTACCGTTTGATTTTAAAATGATTGAAATGATGTATTCTACAATCGACCGTGAAAACGAATTTGAGTCAATAATATCTAATAGCTTAATAGATACCAAATCTACGATATTAGCACTTAATCTAAAAGCAGAAATAAATGGCAAAAATATTCCATTTCCAATTACAAGTCTATCAAAACCTGGCGGACTTAAAGATCGATTTAAATTAAATTTTGAATCGCACAATGCGCTCGGTGATTGCCTTGGAACTAGATTAGTATTGATCGAAATTTTGAAATATTTATAATTATATGCTGCCACTTGCGATAATCAATCTAGCCGAAAAATTCCGCACACTACCAGGAATAGGCAACAAAAGTTCACAAAAAATGGCGCTTGATGTGCTTCAGTCGTCCGATGAAGATTTTGCCAATTTGATAATAGCAATGAATGACGCTCGAACCAACGTAAGATTTTGTGAAAGGTGTGGTTTTTTTGCAGAAAGTGAGTTATGTAATATTTGTTCTAATGATCACAGGTCAAAACTTCAAATTTGCATTGTAGAAAAACCAACAGAAGTAATTAGTCTCGAAAAAAGTGAAATTTATAATGGTTCTTACCATGTGTTGAACAAATTGATCTCGCCTTTGGATAATATTTTTGCAGAGAATACAACTGTCAACAAATTAGTAGACACGATTTCAGAATTAGTTTTGGCAAACAAAAATGTAGAATTAATCTTGTTCCTCAGGCCAAGTTTTGCAACCGAAGCAACTACGGCGTATATCAAAGAAATTCTAAAAAACAAAAATTGGCTTGAAAAAGTCTCAATCACTAGACTAGCACAAGGTTTGCCGCTGTATTACAATCCTGATACATTAGATACTGCAACCATGGTTAGAGCATTGACAGACAGAAGGGAGATTTAGGCTTTGGTCAATATTTTTGTGCTTTTATTCTTGCTGTCTTTCCTGAACAAAACCTTGTTAGGTTGATACTCGGCGTGGTCACCTCCATAATAACTACGAACAATTATTTCTATTTTTGGGAAAAATAATTTGAAATTATTGATAACATTATTGCAACTTTCGCAGATTGATCTTTCTGATTCTAAAATTATTTGCCCAGTGATAATTTTAAAATCTGAACTTGAGATTCCTAACAATTGGATTTGGCGAAATATAAATTCAAATATCTTGTATTCCGTGTCATTAACTCTTGGATATACATTAACTTTATGTTCAAATTCATCGATTACAAAATGCCACAAAGAATACAAATTATCTTTTGAAATTGTTTCTTTAGTAATTAATCTACCTATACAGGTTCGAAGTTCTGGTATAATTAATTCAGTTTCATTCGAAAAAGAAAATAAATCAACAGGAATTAGTTTTTGGTTTGGACCATTTATAATTCCTGAGGCAGATGCATAGTTTCCATGTATTTTTTGGAGGATTCCATATTCGGGATAAACACCAAATTCTTGTCTATGCCTGAGACATCTAACATAAAATAGTTCCGCATTTTTGTGTAATTCTTCAAAGTGTTCTGGTGTCAAAGCATTTTCCAAACTCTTCATCCCGCCAGCCGTAAATCTATGTCCAAGTAAAGTATATTCAAAACCAGGATACATTTTTCTTTGTAATTCTCTAGGGAGCATATCTAAATTATTAGTGACAACAAATTCTGTTGATTTCTTTAATTTTTGCATTTTTAAATCTTGATTACTTCTCTACAACCTCTTTTTTTGAGACTTTCATATCTTTTATTTTCGGACCTTGAATATTCGTAGTCAATCTCGAAAGGAATATTTTGATTGTTCAGTTCTGGAATTACTTTTTGATAAAGTTCCGTTATATTAATTGACTCCAAAAGCATAATCCCCACTTTTTTTTGGTTAAATGTAAAGTCTGGCCAAAGATTCCAGTCATTAAGAAAATCAGCCCACGTAAAGTCTCCGACGCCAACACCAACTGCAGCAGCTTTTTGTCCGAACAAATCCAGCAAATCGTCATAACGTCCGCCGCCAAACATTGCACGAGGACTAACTGGATTTTTGTTAAAGCCTTCAAAAACTAATCCTGTATAATATGCAATACCACGAATTATCGTTGGGTTAAAATCGAATTCAACTTCAGGAAGTATTACAGGCAACAATTCTAGAGCTAGCTTAATGTCAGGAAATTCTTTGGCAATGACAATATATTCTTCCCACTCAGATCCATTTTTGAGGCAAAGATTAATTAGTTTATTTATTTCAGATTCTGATAATTCACCTTGTAATTTGGTTTTGTTTTCCCCGACAGAAACCTTGAACCAGTCGTCAAGAACTGCATAAACAATATTCTTTCGATCCAAAAGTTTATTTGATTCAAGCCATTTGTCCAGAACTTGACGGTGATTAAACATGATTTTGAACATACTTTTATCTGCTCCGAATACCAAGAACATTTTGGCAGTTACAATCAATAATTCCAAATCTACCTCACCAGCTTCTTTGCCAATAATATCAACATTAAGTTGCCAGAATTCTCGGAGCCTTCCTTTTTGGGGTCGCTCGTACCGAAAGCAATTGGGAATTGAAAACCAGCGAATTGGAAACCTCATCTCACCGAATTTCCCAGCAACCATTCGAGCAAGAGTCGGTGTCATCTCTGGTCTCAAAGCTATATTACGATTACCTTTGTCAAGGAACGAATACAATTGTCTTGACCCCAGTTCTTCTCCAGATTTGGCAAGATATATTTCAGCATTCTCAACTACACTAGAATCATATTCCACAAAGCCACTCTGGATCAAAACGAGTCTCCAAGTATCAAAAATATAGTCTCGGCGGACCATATCTTCAGGATAAAAATCACGAGTTCCCTTGTATGGATTAGTTGAAATTATTGACATATTCGATAATAGTATTTGATTTGTTAATGGTGGTCAAGAGCTGTCACCTCAAGACTCTCAATGTATTTGATAATTAAATTGATTCAAAAAGATCATTTAATGGACTCGATTGATTCAACATTTTTTCTAAAAGTGCCAATCTGTATTCATAAGAATCGTAAATATAGTATGAATTTTCTAGTGCAGTTTGATTTGAATCAACTATTTGATTTTCATAACGATTATAAATTTTAGAATCAGTATATGTTTCTAATAATTGACGAGCAGACTGAATCGACGCTATCAGATCTCCTGGAAAATTTGCAATTTCTTTTGATTGATTTGAAATTGAGTTATCTAACTCTATAATTTTTTGAATAATTTGTTCTGCTTGTTTTGGTGTAAATTGAGTTTTAGTCATAGTAAAATGTAATTTGATTGTTTATAGTATGTTGTGTGAGTTTTGGACAAAATAAAACTCCCGTAATATAGGGAGATAAAAATTTAAGTTAGTGCCAGTTATTTTTGGAAACGATAAAAATTCTCCCGATGGTAATCGTGATTCGTAAAATGGATTAGAGTTTGATAAGACATAAAAGTTTATTTTTGGATTTTTGATAAAATAGTTCGGTATCCGCTATTATCTCGATTGAGGCATTTGCTTATTCTGGCAATAGTTGTGCTGGAAGCTCCAGTTGATTCTGTAATCTGAGTGTAAGGAACTTTATCGTTGAGTAATTTTGCTACTTGCCATCGATTCGAGAATTCTTTTAGTTCTTCAATAGACAAAAGATCTTCCAAAAAACTCTTTACTTCGTCAAGGCTTTCGAGCTCTGTGATTGCCAAAAAAAGATTTTTTTGATTTTGTAATAATTGTAATTCTTTACTCACTTTATTATACTAAAGTATTTTTTATTTCCTGTCAAATTATTATCTGTTGACAATAGTTATTTTTTGTGGAATTACTATATCAATCATTCTCTATTTTTTTATGGCTCTCGAAATATTTCTTACTATCTTTCTTCTTATAATCATTTTTTTGGCATTCATATCTATTAAGATTGTCAAACAACAAACTGCATTCACCATCGAGACTTTTGGAAAGTTCTCACGCGTAATATATTCCGGACTGAACTTTGTGCTACCTGTTGTTGAGGTTACTGCCAAAAGAATTAATCTTGCAACTCAGAACCTTGATTTTAGCATCCTTGCTATCACTAACGACAAGGTTAATATTAGTATTGACACCACACTAATCTACAAAGTCCTTCAGAACAAAATCTACGAAGCTGCATATATACTCGATAATCCAACGGGAACAATCAAAGCTCTTGTTGAAAACACAATCAGAGCCTTTGTAGCGACTCAGACTCACGAACAAGTCATCCAGAGTCGTGACGAAATGACAGATTATTTAGTCAAACATTTGATGATAAAACTGGTCGAATATGGTTATGGAATCGATTCGTTCCAGGTTCGAGATATTATCCTTCCTAAGGAAATCACTGATTCAATGAGCCGCGTTATCTCGTCCAAGAGAGATCAAGAAGCGACAATCAACCAAGCGCAATCTAATTATATTAGAATCGTCAAAGACGCCGAAGCCCAAAAAGCAACTCGAGAATTGCAAGGACAAGGACTAGCTCTCGAACGAAAAGCGATTATTGATGGACTGGCGCAAAGTGTTACTGAGATGCAACACGCTACAGGGATTGGAGCGGCTGGAGTAATGAATATTGTATTACTTAATCAGTACATTGATATGATGAGAACAATCACTAATGACAAGGCAGGAAATACCAAAACAATTTTTATGAATCCTGGTCCAGTTGGAATGCAAGAGATTAGCCAACAAATGATGGCTTTAATGAAATAGTTGACAAGAACAAAAATTGATATTATTAATTAATAATATGGAAAACGCAACAACTCAAACTTGGTGGAACCTCCTAAATCGGGAGTAGTTTGGTTGTTTTACAATTATGCTTTGCTCTCGAATCCTCGAGGGCTTTTTTGTTGATCTAAAAATTCTGTTTCAAGTAAAATGTCATTCTGAATTCGTTACAGAATCTCTTCATTTCAAATAACCAAATTCAAAACTCGACTCCGTCATTCCCGGCTCGATCGGGAATCTAAAAAACTCTAAACACCACACCGTAATTCTGATCTCGTTTCAGAACCACCTCACCTTAACAACTGAACTTATTTCAATAATCCAAAATCTATGTCCAAGCCGCAAACCTTCACAATCTCAAACCAAATCTGGTGGCAGACTCTCCGCAACAAAGGGAGTTATAGTTGGCGTTCGTAAAATTAATCGAACCAAACCAATCAAACTTATTTTCTCCTTTTGCTACTTTACGCCAAGGAAGGTTTTTATTACGCAGAATTATTACAAACAAATTAAATTACATAATATTATGAACAAACTTAAAATAGGAATTCTAGGAGGAATAGGTCCTCAAGCTACAGGATATATTTATTCTCAATTAATTTCAAAACTCAAACGAACAGGAAAAATTCAAAAAAACTCTGATTTTCCAAATATTATTATCAATAGTATCAACGCAATTGAATTAACAAACTCCAAAATATTTGATGAAGATTTACTAGATTATATTGAAGGTATAAAAGAACTTTCACTTTTGAAACCAAATTTTATTCTACTGGCTTGTAATACAATTCACGTATTTAGAGATACTTTGATTGAACAAAGTGGATATAGGAATATTTTATCAATTAAGGAAATGGTAAGGAATATAGTTTTGAAAAATAAAAATGATATTTATTGTATCCTTGGAACTGAAACAACTATAAATTCAAATTTATTCTTTTTTGAAAATATCAAATACATAAATCCTGAAAAAAAACAATTAGAGAAAATAAAGCATATTATTGAAAGTAATAATAGTTCTGGTGAAGTAATTTACAGCTTCAATTCATTAAACCAAATAATTGAAGAGCAAAGATCTAAAGGAGTGAGCAAATTCATTATTGCCTGCACAGAATTATCTGATTTGTTAGAAAAAACAAAAGATGACGCATTTATTTCAACTCTTGATTTAATGGTTGATGAATTATATAATCGATCCATTTCAGCAAATAATTAAACTAGTAAATCAAATAACACATTATTATGACTACACAATTACAAGAATCACATTTTGATTTATTACAAGTTCAAGATCATCAATTGACTATTACGAACCAAATCAGACAAGGAGAAAATTCAAAACAAATTGAAGAATATATTTCCAAAGTTGAAGAAGTTTTTCAGGCTATTCTTATTGAAGAAAGAATTTTGCTTGCAATAGCCACTTCTAGTTACAATCTGAATAAATTACCCAAAAGCCTATGATACAATTACAAAGTCAAAACTATGAGGCATATAGTGAAGATTGTCTACCAATTGAAAAATCAAGATTGATGCCAGGTTTTTTGCTTGGTCAAGAAGGTTCACTACCAGGAATTGACGCCGCGTTCCGTTCTGGAGTTTCGGATATTGAAATTGTCTTACCACATTATGATCAAAAAATGGATGGAGACACAATAAGATTCGCAACTGAAAGAATATTTGCTGAATCAATATCTTCGCCACCATGCGAAATGATAAAAAATTTGGCAGAATATCTTAAAATTTACAGAAGTGAATATTTTGGATATCAAGTCTCAAATTTGCATGTTATGAGCTATTATCATGGAATATTCAAAGGAAGGCATAAATCCAAAAAAATTCATGATTTTATTACTGCCTGCGTTGAAGCAAGGGTAAGCAATCTAATAGTTCCAGACATTCCAGACGATCCTGATGGTGATTTTTTGAAAAGATTAGCTACACAAAACAATATAAATATTACAAGAATAATAACTATTCAAACACGAAGTTCAGAATTCAAAGAAGTAAAATTAGGAGAGATAGTTTATACTATTCCAAAAATATCGAAAACGGGTGGAAAGCTAATTTTAGATTCGCAAACAGAAAATGTTCTTAATTTTTTTACAAAAAAACTCCCTAATTGTGAAAAACTTATTGGCTTTGGAGTAACACCTGAAGCGGTGCCAAAATTACAAAATTTAGGATATACACCAGTTTTTTGTTCGCCAATAGTCAAGCTACTTTCAGAAATTAGAAATAATTTAACGACTGACGATCCTCAAACAATATATAATCAATACTACAATGCAACCAGAAAAATAATCAACCAACATGCCAATATCAACTCCAATTAACAATTTATACAATCAACTAAAACAACTTATTATGTCTAACACAATTAACTCAATCAACTACGATCTAACCAACCCAGCAACTTATACAATCCAAAACGATGGCTATTACGGTCAAAACCAAGACTTTGGTGGTAGCTATATTCCACCAATGCTCATCCAGCCACTCCAAGATCTCGCCGATGCATTCGCAAAATACCGCAACGATCCAGAGTTCCTCAAAGAGCTGAAGTATTACCAAAACAATTTTGTCGGTCGTCCAAGTCCATTAACCTTTGCCAAAAACTTGACGGAAAGACTCGGCGGAGCCAAAATCTATCTTAAAAATGAAGGTGCTAATCTGACTGGAGCACACAAAATCAACCATTGTCTCTACCAAGCATTACTTGCCAAACGAATGGGCAAAACTGAAATAGTCTGCGAAACGGGAGCGAGTCAACATGGAATTGCTGTGGC
>JAYTWQ010000106.1:0-15076 GCA_043743355.1 bacterium
TTCTCTGGGGATGTTAATGTCAAGAACAATGTTCCAGTTGATATTGGTTTTAAAAGTATTAATAACAATATTCTGGCACAACAAATAATTAGACAAGACCTTGAAACAAAACTTTTAGAACAACCGAAAATAGCTTTGAAAGATAAGCCAATTGCAAATTCATTATTAATAGAAGACGGAAGGCTGGCTGTATACGACAAAGATGGTAACGAAATAACCAAATATTTTGAAGACTCTCAACTCTACAAATTAATGTATTCCAAAACTGATGTAAATATTAAAAAAGATGAAGTCCGTCAACCAATCAAAGGTGTTGAAGAAGTTGTCAAAAAACCAGAAACCCCAACTAGAAAGAATTGGCTTAATTATTCAAAATATAAAATACAAGCACCAATTCAATATGCAACCCTTGAAGATCTTTATAAAAAGGACGAAAAAGGTAATTTTGACTTCAAACGACCTATAGATCAAGATCCAACCGACGCACCAGTCCAACTCAAACTGAAAGATGGGATTGTACACATGGGAAGTACAGTCCAACCAGGGGAAATCGGTAACTCCTATATTGTAGGACATAGTTCCAACTATTCTTTTGTAAAAAGCGACTATAATACAATATTCAAACCGTTAGAATCCACTTCTAAAGAAGGTGAAGAATTTTGGATATACGATAAAGATGGCAGAGAATTAAAGTTTTGTGTTTTTGAAGCTATCAAAATACTCGATTCCGACGGTGCCACTGCATATAGAGACTTTGGGGGGAATAGACGTGTAGTCACACTCCAGACTTCAATTCTTGGGTGGCGTGGCGGTCAATTATTAGCCACTCATCGATGGTTAACTCGCGGTGAACTTTGTTCTTAATATTTTCATATGTATAATTTTGATTTTTCTAATTTTAATATCCTACTTGATTATTTTGGGATTCTTAACCAAAAGTCTTGGATGGACTATTATTTTATTGCAATTACAACTATTCCAATTTCTATTTTGGCTTACTTGATTTTTGATCGATATAGGTTCAAAACTATGGTCAATCTTGGCAATCACAAATGGATCGTTAATCACAAATAATTTTTGACAAAAAAGTTAGAAAAATATAAGATTACAACTTGCCCACAAATATTTACAAATTTTAATATGTTCCAAACAATAACAAATATATTCCAAAAAAATACTCTATCAAAGATATTTTCAAGCCGAGGAATCAAGGTTCTAAGTACTCCTGCCGAAATTTTAAAGCACGATCATTCAGAACTTCGCAAAAAATATAAAGTAGCCTACCAAAGATCTACATTAAAATTGTACGAAATGCTTTTGAGAGCTGACAAAACAAAGATTCATGATTCATATATGAGTATTGTTCATGCAAATGGTAGATACTGCGACCTCACAACACCAAAAGATATTGCAATTGGATGTATAGATGAAAGGTGTCAGTGCAATAATAAAGTCAATATTTCGCTGGCTGGGTGTGGTGCTTTACTAGACAATGACGAGCTATATACAAGGTGCGAAGATATTCTAGCGGAATGTAGCGAAATTGGAGTAGAAACAATAGGAGTGAGTGGACATGCTGGGTGTGGTGCTGCGGCATTGGCTGTAAAAACTGGTCTAATTGACAACAAAGACAAAACTCCAAAAGATATTGAAACTCATTTTGCAAAAAGAGCAACCGATGTACTAAAGAACATTGTCAAAGAGAATAATTACAAAATCAGAGTAAAGGAAGCCTCTTATCAAGACGTCTGCGATATGTTATTCGTTAATGGTAGTAATACATCTATTTTGCACCCTGCAATGGGTATTGTGGTTGATTTACAACATCTTAACCAAACACCTAGAATCAACCCGCAAACCTTTTTATCTCAGAATCAACTTCCCTATTTTTTGATAAGTGATACTGGTAACAGGCTTGATGATACAGATGAAGAACACAAAACAAAAAAATTCGTTTCAACCGTTAGAAATATTGATTTGGCTGCTGTCATTGCACAAGGTGAACACGGAATGGGTAGCGACTATAGCCTTCCTGTAGTATTCTTAACTCAAAGTGATATCGAGATAGAACGAGCAAAGAAAATTATTCCTGAGCTAGAAGAACAACTTTGTAATACAGAATTCGGTTGTAATGAAAAAAAATATTTGTTTGCAATCGTTGACGCAAGATAGAAATTAATTTAAGCTGAAATAACCATATAAAGGCAAAAAATGACGCTTTCAAAGAATTTTAAATATTATTTTAACCCACTGCTTTTTTTAATTGTAATAATTTTGTTTTGTCTTAATTTCTATTTTAATAGATTTTCAACCCAATTTTCCATATCAACATTTTTAATTTCTTTGGTAACCTTGCACTATCTTTGCAACTTGGTTCATATTGCAAGTCACAACTCTATAACCAAAAAACGATGGCTTAACGATGTTATTAGTAGGATTTGTTGTATTCCTGCTCTTGCTTTTACTCACATTGACTTCAAAATCACTCATCTCGAGCACCACAAACACACCAAAGATCCTGTACTTGACCCAGATTGGAAAATAACTAATACCGGATCAGTTTTTCTACTACCTTTTCGAATTGTTTTTTATAAGGATATTTTCTTTTGGAAGTTTTGTTTGACTCGAAAAAAGTTCGACTATATCAAAGAATATGTCCGTGATAGAACATTACAAATCTTGACAGTTTTTTTGGTGTTTACAAATTTTGATTTTGCATTTAGGTTTTATTGGATTTTACCACTTTTTATTGTTGGAATCTTGAACGCCGCTTTCTTGTATTTTTATCCACATTATGAAGACAGATTCGAAAGATTTTTGAGATCTAGTAATAGGTTCGTTGCATGGCGACCAGTACAGACTATTTATCTTTTTGTTGTTGATGTGTCAAGAGAATTGCATAGACAACACCATCTCAAGCCAACCAAAAATTATTACTATTTTCCAGAAGTTTGGATTTTTGATAGGAAGAGTGAAGATTAGGAATAGTTTTGTAAAGTCAATATGATTTCTTTGACAAAAGCATAATTAAAGCTCACTTTATTGATTATGCCATCACCCAAAATCTTTATAATCAAAAACAAACATACACACTCGTTGGCACGTCGCGGCGAATTAAAATTACCGAATGGAACTGTACAAACACCAGTGTTCATGCCTATTGGAACGCTTGGAACTGTCAAATCTTTGACTAAATTTGATCTTGAAAAGATTGGTTTTGAAATAATTTTAGGAAATACATATCATCTTTGGCTCAAACCAGGTATTGAGACTTTTGAAAAGTGCGGTGGGTTTTGGACAAATAAATTACAAGATAGTCTTGGTTACAATATGATTTCAAATGAGGTCACCCCTTGTCAAAGGGGTCAAAGCGAAAGCTTTGGGGGAATTTATGAAGAACTCCACAGCTTAACTTCAAACAAAAACAAGATCCCCAGTCAAGCTGAGGATGACGAACTTAATAACTTTGTCCAAAAAAATACTCTCGGCAACCTTCACAGATTCCAGTCTTGGAATAGACCCATTCTTACGGATTCAGGCGGATTCCAGGCATGGAGCTTGTCCAAAATTCGTAAATTCACAGAAGAAGGCGTCAAGTTCAAAGTTCCAGACACAGGTGAAATAAAATTCCTAAGTCCAGAAGTTAGTATGCAAATCCAGACAACTCTTGGTTCTGATATTACATTAGTGTTAGACGAAGCCTTGTCAGCGGAAGTTACAGAAAAAGAAGCAAAACGAGCAATGTACAGAACAAGACGTTGGGCAGAGCGATCACAAACAGAATTCGAAAGATTGCGTGGAATTACGCCTCATAACAATGTTTTATTCGGTATTCCACAAGGTGCACAATTCCCAAACCTCCGCAAAGAATCAGCACTACTAACTATGGAATTAGATTTACCAGGGTATTCAATTGGTGGAGTTGCAAATGGCGGCGAACCAGAAGAAATAATGTACAATCAAGTTCTATCTCAAACCGAAGTTCTAGAAGAGTACAAACCACGACATCTACTCGGAGTCGGAACCCCCAGAGATATTATCGAAATGGTCAAACGAGGAATTGATATGTTCGATTGCGTTTATCCAACTAGGAATGCAAGACATGGTTCAGTGTTCGTGTGGACTGATCGAGACAAGCTAGAATATGAAACAATCAAGGTTGGTGGCAAAAGATGGGAAAATAATTTTGAACCGATCAATTTTAATTCTAAATTTGAGGAATTACAAACTTATTCCAAGGCCTATCTAAGACATCTATTTAGAGCAAAAGAATTACTTGCTATGAGATTAGCGACACTGATTAATCTCGAGTTCTATTATGAATTAATGGAAACAATCCGTGGAAAGATTGAAAACGATGAAAAATTTTAGACTTGATAAATCAACGCTCGTCATCATCAACTTGACTAGAGATCTCAAAATTGCCGCATCGTTATTTCATTTAAAATCTGATATTTTAAGTGTAAAGAATATAATTGAGAAGATTTTTGGTTTGAACTAAGTTAATGTAAGAACTATTCATGAACTTATGAAAACAAACTAGTAGAAATGCTAAAACTATTAATCTTAACTGTTTATTTAGGTAACTCATCAAAGATAATGAATTTAGCTAGTCGGTCATCTGGTAACATAATTTCTAATTCGTTGGACAAAAGATTGTATTTTGTCTCGCCAAAGATTTTTTGTTTCAATTTTTCGAATTCAACGGTGTACAAACTCTGAATTTCTTTAAGTGGCAGAAACATTTTGTTATCATCATTGGATTCAAAAGTTCTTTGATCAAATTCAACTTTAGAATTATACACCTTATCATTGACTAAAGGAAACCCTAGATTTTCACATTGCAAACGAATCTGATGCATTCGTCCTGTTTTAATTTCAACTTGAATTAAAGTTTGATTCAGTCCTTCACAAATAATTTTAGGTTGAATTATAGATTTGGCATGACGAGATTCCAGATTATAACTAATCGCCTCGGACAATGTATAAAAAAACTTTTGTTTGATCGGATTATTCGTGTCCCTACTCTGCCAGTTGTTGATAATAAAGTTTTGGTCAACGATTCCTTCAACAACAGCTAGGTATTTTTTGGTGACGGACCGAGATTTGAATTGAGATTGTAAGAATTCTAAACACTGTTTGTTTTTGGCAATAACCATAATTCCAGCCGTGTCTTTATCCAGTCTGTGAGCAAGATAAAAGGTATTATTTTTTGTGCCACTTGTTAAGGGGCTGTCACAAAGTGACTGGGATTGTTCGGAGTTTATGTCTGTCAATTGTTTTGTTTTGGTATCCCAGGTTTTGTTTCGATCAAAAGAATCAAGTCCGCCAGAGTTTAGCCATGAAAGTAAATTCTGAGACAAATAACCTGCACCACTCTCAACTGGCATTCCAATAGGTTTTCGAATTACCAATACATCTTTAGTTTCGAACAGAATTACAATTTGATCAAAATTAACTTTGTCACGAATTAGCCAATTGTTGAGTGCAACTTCGTCTACGCTAGGAGTAATCCACTGGAGTTGATTTTTGATATTCAATCCGTTAATCAAAACTCCAAGGTTCTCAATATTTCTTTTGATTTCTGGGTTTGTGTAGCTATCAATTCCTTGTTCTTTGAGCCAAGATGCTAAATATTTGTGAAGCCTAATTTTACTTTGATTCATGATTTAATCCTAATTTGAGAAAGGTTTTTGGGCAAGAGTTATTGGACAGGTTGAGAGAGAATTTGCACAAAACAGGTAACTATTGTATAATCAAGTAATATCTACAAGATAGGCAAAATTATGTCCAAAGAACAAATAATTAATCAAAATCCATTTGAAGAAATTCTTTTACTTTTAAAAGATTATTTTAATGAAGATGACTATAATAGAGAAAGTAAAGCAGGTTGTTTTGAAAGAATTTTTGATATATTAGAGGAGTCAAATCTTACAATTGAAGATTGTTTTGCTGAATACTGTACTGATACCAGATACCAAGATTTAATAAAAAGTGGCAATTATTTTTCTGTAATTGAACAAGTAGTAAGTGATTATAAAAACTTATACCCACCTAAAATAGAAATGTTAAAAGTAGAATCAATTGATATTATGTACTACTTAGAAATCAATCGTGCATCAACTCGAGATACCTTGCTCAAAAAATTTAAATTAAGGAATGATGCTAGTTTGGATGATATAAAACAAAAAGCCTATGGGTCAGAGGCAATTTGGTTGGATTACAGTGGCCACCCTTCACTAAGAATTCATTTTGAATATAATTATAGAAAAAGACTCGATTTTATAAGTGGATATAAACTTGATATTATTGATAGATTTACAATTTTATTCTCAAATGATTTTAAAGATAAATGGAATCAATACCAATCTGATTATTGTACTTACGAAACTACATATACCCAAAGCAGATGGTTTTATTAGAGTATTTCATTTTATTGGATTTGTATAGCTCCAGCCAGTCCAATCATCACAGCATTATCTCCTGTCAAACTCAAATCTGGAGTAAAAAGCTTACAATCAACAGATATTTTTTTAATTTTTGATCTTAATAGATTGTTTGCACTCACCCCTCCAGAAAGTCCAATTGATTTTGGTGTGAATTGCAATTTTGCTTTTTTGAGTTTATGAATCAACTGTTCCGTAATCACTGACTGTATTGAAATACATAATTTTTTTATTAATACTAATCTTTCGTCTTTTAGTTGATCCAAATCATTGTTCAAAAGTAAATTCAAATTACTTTCAGAAAGTTTTGTTTCATATTCCAACAAGTCATTTTTTTGTATATAATATCTCACAGCAGTTTTGAGTCCCGAAAAGCTAAAGTTAAGATCGCCACTATTTTTCATACTAATTGGCAAATCCAAATAATTAATATCTTCAAGTCCAGCGATTTTGGAAAGCGTAACACCACCAGGATAATCGAGTCCAAACATTCGAGCAGTTTTGTCAAAACATTCACCAGCGGCGTCATCAAGTGTTTGCCCAATAATCTTAGATTCGAAAGGTGATTTGAGCAACAATAGTTGGGAATTTCCACCACTTACAAGCAAATGCAAATGCGGAAAAACTGAAGTTGATTTATCATAGAACGCCTCCAAATCAGACTTCATAAAATTCTCCTCTTGAGGTGTGGCAGCGGAGCTGACGGGGTGTTTTTTCACTTCAACCGCTCTCCTAAAATCAAAAAAACTACTAAAAACATGCCCTTTCAAATGATTAACTTTGATAATTTCAACTTCTTTTTGATATTTCAAATCAACATAAAATTGAATAGTCTTGGCAAATTCTTCCCCCACACGAAGAGCGGACCTGAGTCCTGGTTCTGTAGTGACACAAATATAATCAATCTTAGTAAGAAATTCTTTTACCTTAGAAGATTCAAAAAACTGTACGATAAATTCCCCTCCTTGGAGGGGTAGCGCCGAAAGCGACGGGGTGGCATTGAACGCCAAAAGTTCATCCACCAAATCTTTGTTTTCCAAAGCCTCTCTAACCGTTTTCTCAAAAAGGTAATGAATCTGTTCGGCATGTAACCTAGCACCAATTTCTGGAATTACACCGCCGTACTGTGCGTGAGTTGCAACTTGAGTGCTAATCGTATGAGCCACGATTTTGAAAGAATTAATACAACCTAGAAAATTATCCGAGTCAAGCACAGCGTCAAAATCACTTTCCAAAAAGGCAATGCTTGTTTCATCACAGCTCGTTTCAATTGCTAAAATAACCATATTATATATGGTCGCTTAAATAAGCTAAATTGTCTAGTCAAAAAATTAATTCAGCCTTTAATGTCATTCTGAACTTGTTTCAGAATCCCCCAGCTTAAAAAGTACAATACGAATTAGTACCAAAAAAACCAAAATTTAAAACTACAACTACCTAAACATCTCCACAAACTCCTCACAGCTCCGCCTAACCCTAACTTCCCAACTTTCACCCTCAATCAACTTTGGATAATTGATTCCGCGACTAATTGGCACGACGACACCCAAACCTCTTGAATCCATTAATTTCTTGATATTCATAACATCTCCACCTTGAGTCCCTACACCAGGAGTTAGGAATATTGTATTAGGCATAAGTTGCCTAAGTTTTAAAGATTCTTCTGGTTTAGTCGCTCCAACCACAGCGCCGATATTCGAATACCCGAGCGCTCCAATCGAATCTATTCCTTGTTCATGGACAATTTGCGCAAGTGATTGAGATACGGTTTCATCTCCGATCAAAGCATCTTGAATGTATGACGAACCAGGATTCGAAGTTTTGACTAACACAAAAATTCCTTTACCATTATTAGCTGATTTTATAAAAGGTTCAAGTGTGTCTAGTCCCAAAAATGGATTGACAGTCAAGGCATCAGATTCTAAGTCGGACCCGAATTTGGTGGGATTCAAAAAAGCCTTTGAGTAAGCTTCAGAAGTCGCACCAATATCTCCACGCTTGGCGTCCATTAGAATTGGTAAATCAAGCTTCCGAGCATGATCTAAAACCATAGCCAAAACTTCCAAACCAACAATTCCATATTGTTCAAAGTATGCAGATTGCGGCTTGATTCCGCATACCAAATCATGAGTTTGATCCATTATGGTTTTGCAAAAATACCAAAGTTTTTCTTTTATTTCAGTTCTTTCTAAAGATCTTGGGCATAGATTCTCAGGCATCAAATCAAAGTTCGGATCGATTCCGAGCATAACAGGCGAAGTTTTGAGAATCCTTGTATTGAGTTGATCTGCAAAGTGTTTTAGCATATAATATTTATAGAAAATTAATGAATTATTGCAACTGAACTTGTGCTGCTAGCTCGATCTATTACTTCGACTCCGCCGTTTTCCAAACTTCTTTTACTTATTACAATCTGAGTTGGACATCCGATAAGATCAGCATCTTTTAGTTTTTCACCAATTGAGGTCTTGCCAGTTCGATCATCCCATAATATTTCGTCACTTGAGCCCAGATTGTTGATTGAGAAGCTAGAGTCTTCTTTGGCAAATTCTAAAACTTGGTTGATGTCTGAAGTGTCCAAGAGTTTTGTTTTACCAGAAATTGTTTTGACCATTCTGATTTCTCCATTGTAGATTTTGTTAGCTATTTCTAGAATTTTGTTATTAATACTTGATTCGTCTTTGTCGTTAATGCTTGTTACCAAGTAAATTTCGAAGGGTGCGACAGAAATAGGTAATTTGAGCCCTTTTTCATCAGAATAAATCTCACAAATTACTCCCATCGTTCGACTCGTTCCAATTCCGTGGCAATTCATAATCGGATATTGAGGTTTGTTGTTTTGATCAGTGTAAGTTAACCCAAAAGCTTTTGTATATTTATCATCTAATTTAAAAATATTACCAACTTCTGCTGATATCGCCTTATTTAAGCCTTCTGGTATTGGAGTATTGTTAGCTTTCATTTCTTCGATAATTTCGCTATTGATTGCATAACCAGTTTCTGAATCATAAAAAATCTCATCTTCACCTGCATCGCAAATTACTTGGAATTCGTGGGAATCGTTACTAGTAAATATTCCACCACTAGCATGAACAGCATACGCTTTGAGCCCCATTTCTTCGTAAATTTGGTGATAAGTTGCTTTGACTAATTCGTAATAATTATCGGCCGATTCTTTTGTTCTATGAAAATCATACATATCTTTCATTCGGAATTCACGCCCACGCATTATGCCAGACTTAGATCTAAGTTCGTCGCGGAATTTGGTCTGGATTTGATATACAGATGTTGGGTAACACCCAGAGCTTTGCTCTGACCCCTTATTAAGGGGTGTGTTTGGAATGTATTCCTTGAGATCTTTCCATGAATTAATATATCCAGAAAGGATTGGAGTTACTTGTTCTTCGTGGCTACAGGCGATTGCGTATTCTTTGTTAGTCTGTGATTTGACTTTGAAAAGAATATCGACATTTTCCCAGCGGTTAGTCATAAGCCACCATTCTTTTGGGTGCAAAGAGTTCATCAATATTTCTTGCCCACCTATTGCGTTGAGATGTTTTCGAACAATATTTTCGATCTTATTGATCATTCGAAGTCCTAGTGGTAGATAAGAATATACACCAGCCATAGTTTTGTGGATATATCCAGCTCGGATTAATAGTTGTGCATTCTTGGCAGTTTCGTCAGCTAGAGTTTCCTTTGTAGTTTTGGTAAAGTTTTGAGATAGTTTCATAATAATATTTGACAAGATATATTTTTTTTTGTAAAATTAAAGTACAAATTACCGTTAGGTACTCCCTTTTAGAAATATAAGGGTTAATTTTTTGCTCAAGTTTTACCTAGAATTAATTTAGCCATTTTCTTTTTGAGAACTGCAAAGTCACCGTCTGGAATCTTAGCCATTTTGTATTTTAATCTTTTTGCGTCTATAGCTTTCATTTGAGACAAGAGGGCATAACTATTCTTCTTTTCGAGTTTTATTTCAAAATAATACGGGTTTTGTTTGAATATTGATGTAGTTGGTAGACCATAAAACAATCTTTGATTGAACTTTTTGATTACAACGACTGGTCTTAGAAATAATTCTCCTTTACCATTTTCTTCGTGCCCAATATTCTCTCCCAAATAACACCACCAAATCTCACCTTCATTGAATCTTGGGAATTTTTCAAGGTTATCTACTTTTTCTTTTAATGAAAACCATTCTTGGAATTTTTTGATTAAGTTCATACTTTTATTTTTGAACTAAAGTTGAAAGATTGTCCAGAACCCAGCCGAATCCTGGCAAGATATTGTTTTGCAGTTCGTCTAGAGTTACCCACTCTGTGAATTCTTGGAACTTGGCAGTTTCCTCCTCTTGATAATTTTCAGTTTTAGATAAAGTCTCGGCGTAAAAAACCGTATTGTCCAGATTCTTGTTGATCGCCTCGTAACCAAGCTCGAGAAAGGCTGGTACTGCGAATTTTTGGGCTCCGTGAGCAAGATATTGAATATTAGTGAACTCCGCGATTGGGATTCCAGTTTCTTCGGCGATTTCTCGCCTGACACAAGTTTCGAGATCTTCACCTCCTTCGATTCCGCCTCCGACTAGATAATAATCGTAACAACTGCATGAGTGAGTGGCTTTGTTATTGATTATCAGGAATTTGTTTGTTTTTGGATTCTTGATTATTGTATGAACGCACTTGCGAAGTAGCTTGAAAGATAAATTTGGATTACTTCCGTCGATTTGGAAGTCTAGTTGCGTGTTGGGGTTGTGGGTCATATGATTAAAATGTGTTATCTTTTTTGTGTTGAATAAAATTATCGAAGTCAAATAATAATTTTTTTAATTTTGAGTCAAAGTTTGAATCTACATAATGAAAGTTTATATTTATACCGCCGTAGTCTTCGCTTTTTATTTTAAATCCACCACTTTTATATTCGAAAGATAAATAAATATTTCCAATAGATTCAAGATTCAAATAAAAACACTGTTCTGGTGCATCGATGAACAAATATTTGTATAAATTATGGGATTCGTCTTTAATGTAAAATTTTGAGTGAAAGAACTTTTTTTCTAAAACTCTATAAAAGTACTCTTCTAAATGAGCTTGAATAATTGTCAGTTGAGATTGAGCCTTATTCTTTAATTCAGAATCTTTTAGTATTTCTCTTAATGTATAATCAACTTGTGAATTTTTACTTTCCCTCATTTCAGCCAACTTGATTATATCTCCAGCGTCGGTTATATCTTCACCTTTTGCACCACGAATCATAATGTCATATGAGTTCAACAAGCAATTCCCAATTTCGATTACGAACGACTCGAACAAATCAACATTATTCTCAATAAGGCATTCTTGAATATCAATAAAGTTATTGTCAACCAAGGATAGAGCGTTCAAATATGAATTTTTGCTCTCGGTGTCACTCTTGACCATAGCAATCACATGACCAGAACTCTGGAGAATAAGATTCATTAATAATCTAGCAGTTCGACCGTTACCATCTCCAAAAGGGTGAATTCTAATAAATTTGTAATGAAAAATACTCGCTAAAATTACGGGGTACATTGTCTCACGATTGTTATTGTACCAATCCAACAGATCTGACATCATCTGCGGAACTTGCCACGGCTCACAATATTGAAAGGTAGCTCCAGTGTTTGTAATTACATGATTCAAATGTTTTTTGTAATCTCCAGCAGGAATTGTGGTTATGCTTTTGACCACGTCTTCTTCGCTGTGAATTATTTTGTCTTCTACGAATATAATTTTGTGCAAATTCTTAATAAAACTTTGATCGAGTCGAAGTGGTAATCTGTCTTCGGTTAATATCCTCTCAGTCAAGAATCCAAAAGCATCATAAGCATCCAAATGCCCTTTCATCTCCAGAATATCACGGAATTTTTTCGCAATCGATACTTCCATTCCACGAAGAATCAGATTTTTCGTTTCACCCAAAGTTAATGTATTTCCTTCAATATGGTTAGAGTGATAATTGAATTCAAGCTGGAATTTTTGACAGATCGTAACATTAAATTCTGGTTTGATTGGTCTTAATTGATCTAGATCAGCTTTAGCATTATCAATTTTTTTAATCTGGTCTTGAAGGTTTTGTGTCATATATAATTTAATTTAAGTTTGCTAGTTTTTTTTGGTCAAGACAAGCTTAAAGTTGAGCTACAATACTTCTAAGATTTTTGAGTTGAATATTAAGATCAATTTTCATTTTTTTAAACCGTATGTCTAATTGTAATAATTTTTCTAATTGCAAACACCTTCGATTGTTAACGCCATTTATTTTAATCTCATCCAAAAGTTCAAATAGTTTCTTTCTTGTAAGACTGCAAAATGTGTTATTTATGGAATCTGCGGTTAAGATGTGCTTTATTTTTTCTGCATTTTTTCTACCAATTTGATATTGCAATTCTTTTGACATAATAATATAATTTTAATTTTTTGCACAAAAAAGACCCTTTTGGTTGAATAAGGGCTTGAGAAGTAATCCTAAATCGGGATTTATATTTTGTGTTTTGAAAATATTTAAAATCGACGACAACCTCAAGCCTGTAGAGGCTGTGTGGGATAAAGTGCAATTGCTTTTAACATATTTTCATAACATCACAAATTTATTCATTTGTCAAACCGAATAGCAACTAACTAAAAATTGACATAATCTCGTGGCTTGTAACATTTGGCAGATCCCCAACGACAAGCGAATCCTGTGCTAGCGCCGCCATCAATAATCATAAAATGTAAATGCGGACCAGTGCAGTTACCAGTGCATCCCATATAACCTATTAATTGACCCTTAGTCACGCTCGCGCCGTTAGCCACGACTGGAGCCGAATTAAAGTGAGCATATAGAGTATAAATTATATTTCCGTTAGGTAAGGTGTGTTGAATTACAACGTTGTTCGCATACCCATCTCCAGTGTAACCACTACGAACTACCGTTCCAGCCGCAGCCGCGAATATTTCGGTTCCAACTCCATTACTAATGTCTATTCCATCGTGATTACAATATCCAAACTCTCGTTCAAAATTCCCAACGGTTGGAGAACCAAAGAATCCCCCTCTACTAATTCCAAGCGGCGCAGTAGCTTCATAACTACATTGACCGGTGGCGATATTTCCTGCAAATCCTGTGTTTGATGTCTGTGTTGGACCAGTAACTGGGTACAATGCCGCCGCCCTTGACGGTGAAATACCAGCCAATCTTGCTGCCTCTTGTTGCCTCTTCGCCTCTGCCACAATTCTTTGTCTCTCAGCTTCTTGCCTAGCTTTTTCTTCTGCTTCTTCTTTTTCAGCTTGTGCCTTGATCCCTTTTCGCTGTTCTTCCAAAGTTGCAACTAACTTTTTGTTTTCTTCCAGAATTAATTTATATCTAGCTTCTTCTCCCTTGGTTTGTTCCAAAAGATAGCCAACTTGTGATTGTTTATTCCTTGCCTGAGCTTCGGATTGATCTGCCTGTCCAGCTATTTCTCCTTGAGTTCTAATGTTATTTTCTTTTTCAATAATTCTATCTATCAGTTGTTTGTTGATGTTATTAGCTTTATTTTCGAGATTAGAATTAATGTATATCTCACCAATTGCTTCGCCAAGGTTTTTGGCAGTGAACAAACTTTGGATTGGATTAGAAATATTTTGAATCTGAAGGTCTTTATATATTTTCTTTATATCTTCTTTGAGAACTACAATTTCGCTCTCAATTATTTTTTTTTGTTCTTCATATTGTCCAATCAACACTCTGGCCTGTTTTGCAGTCTCAGCATATGCCTGAGCATCTCTCTGAAGTGAGCTAATTTCATCTGCCAAAGTATTTTCTTTATATACGACCGCATCAAGATCCTGAGTTCGAGACTTGATGTCATTAAAAATCTGCCCTTTTTTATTTTCTAATTCAGTAATTTGAGTTGCATATTTGTCACTGATCGACGCTACATAAACTGATTGTGATAAAAAAGAAAGGATTGTTAGAGTAACCAAAAATACAAATTTTGAAGTCCGTAAAGTGTGATTTGTAATAAAATTGAAAGTCATAAAATTGTCATTAGAGTAAAATGTAGGTTGAATGTAGTTTTGGCTGTTGGAGATCCCCAGTCAAGCTGAGGATGACAGATTTTTTGAGATTAATGTATTGAGGAATAAGGGAATTAACTTCGAGACAATTATCGACAGCCAAAAGGTTGTCTTTGTGTGTAAAATTCTTTTTTGTATCTAATCTAACACGTTTTTTGGCTTCGGCTTCTGCATCTTCAGGATTCTGAGCTGGAATAAAGAAAAATTCGTGTTGCTCAATTAGTTGATTCTCGAATGTAAAACCAATATTGAAAAAATAAAGTTGTAGTTCTGATTCCACCTTTGTCTCTGAGATCTGAACCTCATAGTTATCAACATAATCTAATTCCAAATATCCGTCAATGTGACAACCTTCTTTATTTCCATACCACGTTTGCATGAGTTTTGGTCGAGCTTGTTCTATATTATCCGCAACTACAAAGACCAGATCGTTCGCTTCGATATTACAATCTGGCACCGAGATAGACTGCGAATAGGGTCATAATTTATTTATCTCTATTTTTCCACTTACTCAAGAGATCGTTTGCAATTTTAGAATTAATAGCTTGATCTGGAACTTTATTT
>JAYTWQ010000107.1:0-4160 GCA_043743355.1 bacterium
CCGATTGTCATCCTGAACTTGTTTCAGGATCTAGAGAACGAGTAATCAAGACAAAAATGCAAATCCGATGTTCTAAGTGTGAAAAGTATAAATAGAAAAACGAAGAGGTTTTACGGTAACTATTAGACAATGTCATTTTCCAAAACAACCCATTCCATTCTACCAGGAACACCAAAATAATTTCTGTGAATAACTTCTGGATTAAATTCATAAATTCGATTAACTTTTAGGTATTTTTCCACAATCTTTGATCCAAATATTGCATTTTCAACTTCAAAGTTGGCCAAAAAATAACTTTCACTTTTGACTCCAGCATATTCAAAGCTCTTGTACATTGTATTTGAATACTCAGAAATAGAATAATCATACTTTTTTCGAATTACAATTGGTTCGGTTTGAGCCGAATTATTTTTGAGGACTTCTGCTAATTGATTCGACTCATTTGCAATTACAAATCCATTAGGTTTTACAATACTAAAAAGAATTGCCTTTGCTTTGATATAGTTTTCAAAACTTCCATGTGATTCAATGTGTTCAGGAAAAATATTCAAAAATCCAGCTATGAATAGTTTGCCTAAACCCCAGTGGCGGTTTTGTTCTAAGCCTTGACTAGAAAGCTCTAGTATTATTGATTCGCATGAGTTCTTTTGCATTTCATTAATGGTTTTATGTAGACTCCAGCCATCAATTGTAGTCATTTTGAATGGGTTAATTAGTTCAGTTTTTTTGAGATCTAAAGCAAGAATATTTTGCAATTCTTTAATTTTAGTATCGATAAGTTTTGTAATTTCTTTCTTTAAAAAGTTTTGATCAATTTCTTTTTCATCAAATTTTTGTAGTAATATATCTATATCCCTTTGAAGTGCAAATTTTTTGGTTAATTGGATTTGGCTTTCAGAAAATAATAAATTAAGTTGCATAAAAATTAGAAAAAAAACTTTTTTGTACATTAAAATAACACTTTAAATAAAACAAATTGTCAATAATTTATCTACTGTTTAAAAGACTTTTTGCTTATTTAAATGAATTGTTTTAATACTACTATTTGACAACATAATAAAATAAATTTATAATGATTAGTAATTACATTTGTAATTGATTTACAGATAATTTAACTTCTTACCTCGGGTAGAATAGTTAATTATTTAGATTTTCTAGATAGTGTGCTATTCTACCTAAACTTAGTAGTCAATCTCGATTCCCGTTGAAAGGTCGGATTGGCAAATCTTAAACAAACATATAAATTTAAAATTAATAAATATCAAATAATTTAAAAAGTATAGGTAGAAGTTATTTCAGCCCTAGTCTAACGACTTTGTATTTGGGATAACAGCCTATTTTAGTTTTATATTTTAAAGAGGTGATGGTTATCCCTTTTTTTTATGGTTAAAATTATTTAGAACAAATAAATATTGATGCCACTAAATTAGATAGTCACTTAGTAGTGGCTTATTTTTTTTGGAGAAAATTAAAATTTAGAGTTGTTATACTCAAACCCATATCAACTTTTAAACCCTAATATCGAAGCTTAATATTTTCATTACCACAAACGATTTGGTTCATTTTTGAGAATAAAATAACTCTCGTCATTCTGAGTGAAACGAAGAATCTGTTGGTTGTAATATACTAAAAGTCGATTTTAACAGTATAATTAATAACAGATCTTTCGCTTGTTGTTGCGGGGCTATGTTCGGGAAACCCTAACCAACTTCGAACTTGCTCAAGATGACGGTTTGATTTATTAAAAAAACAAATTCAGAGATAATAAAACCGTTTTATTACTGGCTTAGGTTGAGTTTCGATATTAAGGTTCTCAAAACAGTTTAAAATTCCTTTTAATAAAAGGGATAATATACTCTATGCATTTAGAATTCGGATTTTAAATAAAACAAGAATATGGTGATTTTGAGATCCCCAGTCAAGCTGAGGAGGGCGAACATTGAGTTGTCAATCAAATTTTTTGATATTATGGGTATACAACGAAATTTTGCTTAGTTTTTTTGTTGGTGAAAGGCTGGTTATAATTATTAAAGGATAAATGCTCTTACATAAATCTAAGTCAGATTAGTAATCCACCCCTCCTCCCATTCCAGATGATATTTTTGGTTCATCTTTGATCTCGTCGCACATTACTACTTGAGTTGTAAGAATTGATCCAGCTATTGAAGCTGCATTCATAATTGCCTCTCTAAGAACTAATTTTGGATCAATAATTCCAGACTTTATCATATCTTTGACAGGTTCCATAGTCTTAAAGTTATAACCAGCATTTGAGTTATTAGAAATATCTTGTAAAAGAATTGAGATATCATAAATACCAGAGTTCTCAGCAATTGCCCGAAACGGAATAAGCAGTGCTTTTTGGATAAGATTAACACCAACTTTCTCATCTTCATTATCAACAACTAAATCTGACAAGCTATTAGAAATTCGAACTAAAGTTGATGCTCCGCCTGGAACAACACCTTCTGCCATCGCCGCCCTTGTTGCATTAACAGCATCTTCCACAACATACTTGAGTTCTTTCATTTCCACTTCACTGGCTGCTCCGACTTTGATTACTCCAACACCGCCTGTGAGTTTGGCCAGTCTTTCTTGTAATTTTTCTTTGTCATATTCACTCGTAGTAGCCTTGATCGAATTATTTATTTCATTAATTCTATCTTTGATTGATTCGTCATCACCTTTACCACCAACTACTGTAGTCGTATCTTTTGTCATTATTACCTTGTCGCACTTACCTAAATCTTCAATTGTACTTGTTTTGAGTTGCATTCCTAGATCGGTCGAAATATAATTTGCTCCAACCAAAATAGAAATATCCTGCAAAATCTCTTTTCGTCGATCTCCAAAAGCAGGTGCTTGAACAGGAAAAACATTAAATATTCCACGAATTTTGTTGAGTACAAAAGTGGCCAACGCTTCACCTTCAATATCATCGGCAATTATAACTAGATCTTTTTTTCCGATTTGGCTCATTGCCTCAAGAATTGGTAGGATATCTTGAATTGTTGAAACTTTTTGATCAGTGACAAGAATCATGGGTTTGTCTGCCACAGCTTCCATCTTGGTTGTGTCTGTAACCAGGTAAGGGGACTTGTAACCCTTGTCAAACTGCATTCCTTGAGTTACTTCTTTTTCTATTTTGTTACTATCCCCAGTCTGAACAGTCACCACACCATTTTGACCTACTTCATCAAGAATTTCAGCAATCATATTTGCAATTTCATTTGATCTAGATGAGATTCGTGCTACATCAGCTCGCTCTTCTTTGGTTTTGACCTCTGTTGCCATTGAATTTAGTTTATCTAGGCAGTAATTAACGGCTTTTTGCATACCAGCTCTTACTTTGACGGCGTCTGAACCAGCTTCAACCACTCTAATTCCTTCATTCACCATAGCCCCTGTCAAGATTGTAGTGAGGCTAGTTCCATCTCCTGCAACATCGTTTGTTTTATTGGCTGCTTGCTGAATCAAGGCGACTCCCATCTGCTCTAGCCCTTCAAGTTCGACTGCTTTGGCGATTGTGACTCCATCGTTTGTTACCGTTGGTGCACCATAGCTAGACGCAATAACTGTAGTTCGACCAGCTGGACCATAAGATGTTTTGACTGCATTAACAACGGTATTGACTCCATTTTGGATCGCTTTCCGTGCGTCTGTTCCGAATTTGATAATTTTTTTTGGCATATTAATAATTGAAAGTATTTGCTATTATATAATTTGTAATTTTATCGAATGATTCTTTATGTTCTGTTTTAGAAACAATATATTTGTAATAAATGTAGTCTTGTTCTGCAACTATTGACAAGGGTCTTGTTCTGACAGATTTAATACAATCAAAATAAAATATGTAGTTGGTTTCTTTTTCATCTAATTCAATCGTTAGAACACTTTCGAAATTAAATAAAATTGGTATTAGATTTTGGTTGGTTTGTAGTTTTAGGAACATAACTAGTTATACAATTCGGGGTTTTTGGTTGACAAATAGTTGTCTAAGGCTTGTTGTAAAGAATTATCAAAATTATAGTTTGCTTGAAACGATACTCTAAAGTTTCGGATTAAATTATTTGCTTCTTTGGTTGACATAAAATACTCTTTAGCTTTATTTTTTAAAATTTTAAGCATATCTTTATATTCAAGGGGAACTTCTTCAGTAT
>JAYTWQ010000108.1:0-6006 GCA_043743355.1 bacterium
CCTGCATACTTTTCCGAGCCGTAGAAATAGCCTTTGTATTTGTCAAATGCCGCCTTGCCGCCTGTTCTAATAAGTTTTATAAAGTCACGAGCTTTGAAGGATGTCATCCCATTTGATTCAAAATCACTTAGCCCGAATTTGGTTATAGATTGCTTGGCTAGTCAACTATTTTAACACCAAGTTCAAACTCAATATCAGGTTTTATTACTTCCTCCCAAACTTGTTGAGGGGTATTAAATTTTTTAACTACTGAAATTTCATCGCCAATGTCAATTAGTATAAATTCATTCACACACACACACACGATCATATCGTTATGCATACATTCAAGAATTGGTATGGATTCAGTTTGCCCTTTCGACAAGATCAAATTTTGTTTCATTTGCATTATTTTTGGCTCATCAAGTAGTGAATACCAGCAATAATTTTCTTTAATGAGTTTAGAATTTGATTCTAATTTTTTAATAATAAAATTTAATAACTCAATTACTTTGAATGAATTATTTTCTATTGAAATAAAAGGCATAATTTAATTATTTATTCTTGGAAATTCAAAAGAACCGTTAGGGTATTTTGTTGAGAATTTTGTGCCGTCAAGTGAATTATTTTGTGACTTTATTCTAATGTCTATTGCGTCACGATAGGTTTTTGGTTCTGGAAAGCCTTTTTTACTGTACCGTGCAATCAAATCAGGCGTTAGCAAATCATCCAAACTTTTCTCGATTGTAGCAATTGGTTTGTTAGCTTTTTGAAATGCAAAGAGTCGGCGATTATCAAGACTTGTAAATATTCCATCTGGCATTTTGAAGATTGTAATTGGATTTATAGTGTCTGCATTTTTGACACCGCTCACCAATTGAACTGTAAGATAATCAACTAAACCTCCACCCCCAAGTGTACTAAACTCTTTTGAGATTGTGGATTGAGAGTATCGAATTGTCAACGAATCTCTTTTCAATATACTGCCGACTGCATTTGCCAATCCTGCATACTTTTCCGAGCCGTAGAAATAGCCTTTGTATTTGTCAAATGCCGCCTTGCCGCCTGTTCTAATAAGTTTTATAAAGTCACGAGCTTTGATGACCGCCCTACCAGCTTGATCATAGACTTTCATTCCTACGCCGCTCAGGATTTTGGTGGTTGCTTCGAGGGTTGCTCCAGTGGCTTTGAGACCGATTTTGGTTGCTCCGTTAATTGCATTACCCATTGTTTGGGCTATGTTATCTAACGCTCCGCCAATCGGTCCACCCAGTACTACGACACCTAATATTACACCAATTATATTACCGATAGAAAATGCTTTGTCTTCTACAGGTAGATTAATATATGATTGGAGCATTGGTCCTAGGTTTTGGAATAATGCTACGGCTCCAGCAATTAGTCCAATAATAGATATGAATATTGCAACAATTTTGAAGGCACTAGCTAGAATTGCTTTGACAATGACATCTAGTGCGAGAGTACTACCGAATCCAGAGTACATTCCGAACAATAATTTGCCAATGGTGTTCGCCATCGTGATTGCTGAAGATTGATAGACAGAGTTGGTTGAATAGCAGCCAATGTCCCATGTTCCGCATGTGTTAGTTCCATCGAGGATTTGTTGAAAATCATTAATGGTTCTCGTTGAGGCTTGTTTGGCTAATTCCCAAACATTTGGCTCTGGAGTATCTTGAACGGCTTCTGGAATTACATCCATTGTAGCCTCGCTGTCATTGTTATTACCATAGTCAAACTCGTCAAGATCTTGATTGCCATTGTTCGGGAAGATCGAATCACAGGAATAACCTTGTCTGTCGTATTCAATTTGAGCTTGTGTAGTTCTATCAAAAACAAATGTACTAAAAAAGTTGAAGCAATTATCGTAGATAGTGGCTGTTCTTGGTGTTTCTGCAAGATTATAATCTATTGTGCATGACCCAAAAACTATCGGTTTTCCTGAAAGGTATTTGTAATCCGTAGCGTCTACTTTCATACAATTTAAATAATCTATATACTTTAAATCATTTTCATCTGAAGTATTTTCAAAACCTTCATACATAATAGAAGATATTGAAGAAGTGTCATTAAGACCTGTAGCTGTAATTAACCCAGTATCTGGAAATAAATTACAGTCAATTAGCTTTAATTTTTTCCCAAAAGGCATGCTTGGTTCATATGTACCATACTGAATTAATTCAGCCCCTTCGAAAGTTATACATCTATTATCGTTAGATCTAAAACTAGTACTATGAATCTCCTGTATCAATCCAAATTGCCATTTCTGAGAAGATTTGTTGGTAAATTCTGATAAAAAAATATTTCCTTCATCATCATGATCCAAAGCATAATTTGGGTTTCCACCAAATTTAAACACTCCTTCGCTGTATACAACTTGTTCAGGTAACACTAACCAATTACATTCCAAAAATGGATAAGTTTTGTTTCCATAAAAATCTGGAATTAGTAATCCAGCCCAAGCTATACAATCTGTCTCGGCACTTGCTTTAACACTTGAAAATGGGTTAAACACATTCAACCAGCTAAGGCTACTACTTGAGCTTGAACTGGAGTTGGTTGTTGATGTAGAACTCGAGCTTGAGGACTGAAGAACTTTAGGAAGCGATGGTAGGTCGACGAACTTGAATCCCCAACCACAACCTCCACCGAGTTGAGCAGGTCTACCATCATACCATTTGTTTTCGTAATTTGATGTAGTCCCAATTTGAGACCACTGAGCATTAATGCAGGTATTAGATTATACATTTTTGATTAAATTATTGCTCACATCCCATAGTTGAGTTAGGTCTAATTTATCACATGTTTTGATTTTTATATTTCCCCATATTTGATTATTCGAAGTACCGAGACACTTGTTGTTAATAACACTTTTAATGAGTTTAGTTGTACTATCAAAGTACCATTTTTGTTTTTCGTCGATAATTCCAACATTAGTGAATTTTGTATCGCTGTTTTCAGTTCCTGTTGAATCAAGAGTTGATAATTTGAAATTAATTTGGGTTGAATCTGTAGGTTGGATAGTATAAAATGTAGGGTCAAGTTTGGAATTTGAATCAATCGGGATTGAGGTTTCAATTTTGTTATCTGTTATAGTTCTTTTGACTGCTTGGTTACATTTGGTGGCAAAGTTTCGATCGACTTTTACTCCAAAATCTCTTGGTATTCCTGCAGTGTTTTTGATTGTATTTCCGAATTTGTCATTAATATTAAAACTCCAAGAAACTGTTTCGTTGCCTAAACCTTGAATCACCATTGCTTTTGATTCGACAGCAGGTGCAGTTGGGCTCTTGCTTTTCAAGTATGTCAATGGTCCAGTTAATCTGTCAATTGTAGTAGGGTCTGAATAGTTGATTGTACTTTTGTCTTTGAGATCAAAATGAGTATGTATGACAGATCTTGCAGGAGTCAGTTTTGAGTTTTGTAGCTCGATTCTATCTCCATTGTTAGTATATTTGATGACGATAGAGAAGCTTGGTTGGTTGGTCACAATTTCGCCGTCATCTACACAAGAAACAGCGGCACTCAAGTCAATTCCATTTTCTTTGTACACGAATGATTCTTGTGGGTTGATTGTCAAACTACTTGCTGAAGATGAAGAGCTACTTGATGAGTTAGTATTTACACTAGGTACAAATCTAAATCCCCATCCGCAACCATTGTCTAAACCTGCAATTCGTCCATCATACCATCTATTCTCCCAATTGAGAGTATTTACATTTTGTGTCCAATTAGCCACCGCACATTTTCCTGTAGTTATATTTTTGATTAGATTATTGGAAATATCCCAACTTTGTGTGTTATCGCTAGCATTACAAGTTTTTAAAACTAAATTTGTATATACTTGGTTGGCGATTGTTGCTAAGCATTTATTTGGTAAAGCGCTTTTTACTAGTTTATTGATTGGATCAAAATACCATTTTTGTTGATCATTAGTTGTATTAACATTTGTAAATTTAACAACACTATTTTCCAATCCAGACGCATCGGCAGTTGTTAACTTATACCCAGCTCCAGTGCTGTCTGTGGATTCTATAGTATTAAATTGAGTTAAGTTTGCTGAGCTTGAGTTGTTAGTATTTGAAGAACTAGAACTACTCAGTGTGCTTGAACTAACAGAAGACAAGCTTGAAGTATTTGGTAATGCTACAAAATTAAAATTTACATTATTACAGCTATCATTTAGTTGAACCACTCTACCATCAAACCATAAATTTTGATATGAACTATTGACATTTGACCATGCGGCAACGACACATTTACTAGTCGATACATTTTTAATAAGGTTTCCATCTGTATTCCATACTTGAGTGTTATCGTTAGCATTACAAGTTTTAATAATTATTGAATTCCAAACTTGATTGTTATTAGTTGCAAGACATTTATTTGTTATAGCCGATTTAATTAATCCAGTGCTATTTTCAAAATACCATTTTTGTTGATCATTTATTACACTTGTGTTAGTAAATTTAACAATGCTATTTTCTGAACCAGTTGAGTCGGCAGTTGTTAATTTGTAACCAGTTCCTGTACTGTCCGTAGATTGAATGGTAAAATATGTAGGTGCAATTGCGTCAGCAGATACTTTTAGATTCTGATCAATCCCGAGACTTCGAATTAAATTTTCGATTATTGATTTTCGTTGGAATCCAGATGATATTAAACTGCCTGTTTGCCCACTAATCTGAGATATTAGCAAAATTGATATCAAAACGAATGTAAATAGTTTAGACACATTATCTTGCTTTAATAATCTTAAAACTTTATTTAAAAAGTTACTTATCTGGCTTTCTTTAAAATTATTTGTAATTGAACCTGTAGAGTTAGAACCCCTTGAAAAAAGATTTTGCATAAAGAATTTTTGTTGTTTTGTTTTTATTATAGAAATTGGTTTTTTTGTTTTACAGCATTATTGTACTTTACTTTTTTTAACTATGCAAATTATCAAAAATTTTATAAACTGATTAAATTACCCACCCAACTCCCGTACCAAATAACCCCTCCAAAAACCCACCATGCAAAAAGCTAATAAATACACAAAATTAACCACGCAATTTGACTGTACTGTATTACTGTAGTTTGATGGTACGATTAGACGATGAAAGATCATTAATCCAATAAAAATTAATCAGTTTGTAGTGTGTTGTACTTCATTTGACAATACATACTTTTAGAAATATGGTACAGATATCATTGTTAGTTTCAAAAGTAAAGCATTAGAACTGTTTTATGTGGATAGTAACTCAAGTAAAATTCAACCGAAACATATCAAAAAGGTTTCACTTCAACTAATTACTATTGATGAAGCTCAATATCTCGATGATTTACGAATATTTGCATCATGGAAATTGCACAGACTAAAAGGTCAAGATAATTTGTATGCCATTTGGGTAGATGAAAATTACCGTATTTGGTTTCAATATAGTAAAGAAGATAATTCATTTGAACTAATCGATTATGGAGATTATCATTAACCAAGAAAGTAAAGATAATTTAGCTCCTTTTCAGAAAACGTAATTTATACAAAACCTAGCTTATGAATAATACTACAACTCAACCCAAAATATTCAAAATGAAGAACCCGCCTCACCCAGGACTATTAGTTCGCGAGGTTATTGAAAGTAATAAATTAACAATAACTCAAGTAGCATTGGCAATTGGAGTCTCTAGACCAAATCTAAGTGAAATTGTTAATTGTAAAGCTGGAATAAGTCTTGAAATGGCAATGAGATTATCAAAGTACTTTGGAAGCAGTCTTTTATTATGGCAAAATGTCCAAGCTAGATACGATGAATCGGTTATAAATAATAATCTGGTATTTCAAAATACCCTTAATAGAATTGAATCTCTAAACCAAGATAACAGAATCCTTGAAACGGCATAAAGCTGTATTTCAGAAAGTTGTTAAATCCCACTTCGTATAAGCTAGATTATACGCATAGGTCAGTATTGTTGTGATAGAGTGGTTTTTGGCTACTTTTTGAGTCTAGCTTAGTGACGATTTCAACC
>JAYTWQ010000109.1:0-10470 GCA_043743355.1 bacterium
GTCAGAATCAGGAGATTAACTTGGTTTTTTCGCAAAATATATTTCTATGATCCTAAACATCATAGCTTCTGTATATGTTTGGTACCTAGCTGGATAAAATAATAAAATTTTTACTTATCTTCTTATTGGTAGAATTTATTTGGAACTAACGATTAATAACTATTTTAATAGATTGAGCAGCCTAATATCTGACGGTAAAATAAATAAAATTTTGTATCCTATAAACTTTGGACTTTTTCACTAAGAGGTTCGTTGATAGGTGTTTTGATTTGTAGTTTAACATTTGTAAAAATTAATCAGTCGAATGCATTTATATTCTATTTAATTCCATTTATAATTTTGACTTTTACAATCAATCAACTGGTTGGAATTATTATTGGTTCAATTACTTCCTGGTTAAAAAACATGAGAGATGCTGATGATATTCATAACTAATATTCAACTTTTATTATTATTTTCTCAGGCGCTGTTTTACCACTTCAAAAAATACCCTTCAGTATAGATCAAATCGCAATTTTTCTACCAACTTCTTTTCTGCACCATCACCCAATGCAAATCTACCTTGGCAAATACAGTAATCTAAATATCTTGCAGACATTCGCAAGTGGAATTATCTGGTGTGTGATTCTTTGGATTTTAGCTCGTTGGATATTCAAGCTTGGACTTAAGAAGAATGAAGCTGTGGGATTGTAAAATACAATTTTGACATAAATTAGCAAAAATAATATAATAAATATAAATAATATTACTTATATGCATAAAACTCAAACTAAGACTTCTAAAGTGTCAGATTTAAAGTTCTTACGACTTCCAATTGACGATTTGACTGCCAATATACTAAATGATGTGAAGAATGATAATCCATATTTTACTGATCTTGATTCGGTTCGCTGGATTCTTGGGAAATTTTACAAAAATAATTCACGACAAAAACTTTTGAGCTGGTTAAATAAAAATGTTGATTCGACTGAATTACCAATAATGTCTGAGGACGAAATATTCTCTCAAATCAAAGATATTTAGTATGAAATTAATAATTGATACTAACATTTTTTATTCTGCGATAGGTTTTGATAATGCAATTTATGATTTTGTCTGTAAAGTATTTGCTAATTATGAATGTAAAATATATTGTTCCGAAGTTGTTTTTGATGAACTAAAAACCAAATTATACAGCAAAAAGTTTGACCAAAAAACAAAAAATAATTTGAGTATCAAACAAAAACAAGAATTTTTGAGCTTGCTCAACGAGAATTTAATCTTTGTTAAAGTAAATTATCGAGTAATTATTTGTAGAGATCCAGATGATAATATGTTTTTGGAATTAGCTCAGGAAGTTAATGCAGATTATATAATTTCGGGAGACAAGGATTTGCTTGAAATTAAATCTTACAAGAATACAAAAATCTTAAAACCCAGCCAATTTATGGCACTTGATTTTTTATGACCTTTTTACAAAACACACTTGGGTGGAATTACAAATGGTTTTATTTGTTCAAGTTTTACCTCAAATCCTTAACTACCTGTTTTTATACTGACCTTTTTTGGTTCTCATAACAAATAATTCAACTTTTAATTATTAATTTTGTCTGGAACTTTTCAAATAGAAGTGATGGCCAAGTTATAATTCAGTTTATTTTGATGGCAAATATTTTTTACTCGCTCAGCTCTAATCAAGTTTATTGGATTTTTGAAACATTATTTTGCGTATTTATCAATACTTTGACAAATATAGATTTTGAAAACAGAATAAAAATATTAACTATGTCACTACTAAATGCTCAAACAGTCAACAAAACCTTCCTGATTCAAAAAAGAATAGGATTTTGGAAAAGAGAAAGCAAAAATGTCGAAGCTCTTATCAATTTTAGTCTTGAGATCAGTGAACCGATGATTATTGGACTTATTGGTCCTAATGGCGCAGGTAAGACTACATTTATCAAACACTGTCTTGGATTAGTTGAAAAAACCAGTGGAAGCCTTGAAGTTCTGGGTTTTGATCCATATACTGGAGAACCTTTATCTGGCGAAAACAAAAAACTATACCCTAACCAAAATAACTGGCTAGGTAAGCTAAATCGATTTTTGGGAGGTTCTTACAATAAAGCTCCGTTTCTTAAGCAAGTTGGACTTGTTAGCGGTCAAAAACAAAATCTAGATCCGAATTTGTCTGCTTTAGATTCTCTTCGTTTGTCTGGTTATCTTTATGACATGCTAACTGATCAAATTGAAGAACGAATTAATTATCTGGTAGACAAATTTGCAATTCGTGAAAAACTCGATGTACCAGTTCGTCAGCTTTCTTTGGGTCAAAGGATGAAGTTTGAAATTATCAGTTCAGTTCTACATTCTCCAAAATTCTTGTTTATGGATGAGCCATCTCTTGGGTTAGACTTTGAGGCACAGGGAATGATGAGGGAGATGCTTTTGGAATTGCACAACACTCAAGGTCTTACAATACTCTTGACTTCACATTATTTACCTGATATTACCACACTATGTTCTAGAGTTGCCGTAATTGAAAAAGGACAAAAAGTGTTCGACGGAGGTGTCAAAGAATTAATGGAAAAAGCAGATCAAGATGGTTATTTGAAGACATTAATTGTAGAATTGAATAAGGCGAGTTAGAGTTAAAATATATTCGATACATCGTTAATTTTAGGAATTTTGTGACAATGAACGACAAGATTTTTACTTCCTTCAAAGCTTCTTGCAAAATGAACTTTGAGTGCTAATATTTCATTAACAAGAGATTCCTGGTTAAACCCTTCGTAAAAATCAATAGATAAATCTGTTTCAATCCAAAACCCGTCAATTTCAATAGTCAAATTGACTTCCCATTTTTCACTAAAACACTTGTGATTATAGAATAATAATTTATAATCAGGAAATAAACTTTGAATATATATTTTTATGGATATAATTTTTTCTTTAATTGAAAACTCTTCAAATCCTTTTTCTAATTCTGATACGTTAGTTATTCTTTTAACACCAAAAAGTTCTTCTCTATATTGTCTCAAATGCAATGGTAATTCGATTGGTGGACAAATTTTATCAAAAAACTCAATTTCTAAATTAGTTAAAAATTCTGGTTCTAATTTTTCTTGTAAAAACATATCTACCTAATCATCACAATTTTTATCAAATGTCAAATGTTAATTCTCAAACCTCAATAAATTTACTCTTGTACAATTCTGCATCTAATTCGTATTCGCCTTGTTTGGTTCTAATCAACCTTACTACTTTTTTGTTAAAAAACTCACACATTTTTCTGATTTGGTTGTTCCGCCCTTCAGTTAACTCAAAATGATACCAGGCTAATTTTTTGTCTAAGCCAAGATAGTCGAATTTGATTTTGGCTTGTGAGCTCATTTCGGTAATAATTACTGGATTGATTTGATAGTCGTCAATTTCCATCTTGCCGCTAGACGCCTGAGCAATTTGGTGACTTGTAAGAGGCTGATTCAGTCCTACGATATAGCTTTTGTCAGATTCGTATTTTGGGTGAGTTAATTTGTTGATTAGATTGCCGTCGTTGGACATTATCAATAATCCTTCGGACATATAATCTAATCTTCCTGCTGGTTTGAGGTTATGGTAACTATGTGGCAAAAAATCATAAATTGTCTTTCGTTTCTGTGGATCTCTTCGGGTAGTTAGAGCAAAAATAGGCTTGTAGAACAGAATTGTACTCTCGACTTCTTTTTGAGCTTCGACTTTTTTGGTTGCCCATTTTTCGACCATTTCTACGACGTCCTTTTTTTCATCAACCTTTTGACCTAATACTGCGATTTTGCCATTTAATTTGACTTTTGATTTTGAGATTAGTTCATCGGCTTGTCGTCTACTAATTCCTGTATTTTTAGCTAAGTATTGGTTGAGTCTTGATAACATATTTGCAAAAAAGTAAAATTTGATTTATATTTTTATATTCCCTCAAAAATTAATTATAGGCAAGCGATGTTAGAAAAAATTGTAATTTATGTAGAAAATAATCTTGCAGACTTAGCAAATCAAAAAGCAATTGCAGAGTATCGTATTGGTTTGGAAAGAGGTTCTATTGTCAAAGAAATCTATAGAAAAAGGGTAATTACAATGGACGAAAGAATCTATAGATTAAACCAGCTCTTGAAACTTGTAAACATAATTGAGTCGGTGAATTTTAATTTAAAAACAAATTTATATAGGTTGATTTATTCTATAAGATATTGGTTAATTGAATATGAAACAACAGATGAAATGAAGTCCAAAAATCAATTGAGATTAAAACACGATGCAATGGCTTACTTAAGAGAGTATGCAAAAAAAGATCGAAGAGGCAGATTTACTACAATATTTTCAAATGATCCAAACAAATCTTACCAAGAAAAAGTAGAAATCGCTGTGAAATTAAAAAATGCAAGGTTTTAAACCTCTGTCACATCCTTATCTTCAAAATCTCCATTACCTAATTCCCAGTCTCCTGGAGTAGCCGATACATAAATCATTTGTCCAACTCGATTAAAGAATTCTTTTTTTTGTAATGGTCTGTTATTCATAGCTGCAGGTAATCGGAATCCGTATTCAACCAAGGTTGTTTTTCTGGATCTATCTCCGAAGTACATTGCACCGATCTGTGGTAGGGTAATATGGCTTTCGTCTATAAAACAAAGCGAATTATCAGGAAAATAATCAAGTAATGTCGTCGGTGCCTCGCCATCAGCCCTTCCATCAAAATAACTAGAATAATTTTCAATACCAGAACAAAATCCCATCTGATCAAGCATTTCTAGGTCGTTCATGGTTCTGTCTTTTAACCTTTGAGCCTGTAATAGTTTACCCTCACTATGGAATTTGTCAATCTGTTCGTGCATATCAAGCTCTATTTTTTTGATACCTGTTTGAATTTTTTCTTTTGTTGTTACGTATTGCTTGGCTGGAAAGATCGTATATGATTTCATCAATGAATCGGAATTTGAACCCCAATTTACTTTTGAGAATTTGTCTTCATCGCTCTCATTAGTTTCTTCAACTTCGCTTCGAATTATATCTTTTTTGAGATCAAAATCTTCTCCAACCCCTTCATTGGTAATAATATTGAATCGTTGAATCTCCTCAAGTTCGTCACCAAAAAACGAAAACCTGTATCCTATATTATCTTCATTGGCAGGGTATATCTCCATTATATCACCTCGCAATCGAAAATAACCTCGCTTCAAATCTAGGCTGGTCCGAATGAATTGAAGGTCGATCAATCGCCGAGCAATTTTATCTAGTTTATACTCACCTCCAACCTCTAATTCAATCTTAAGTGCTTCAAAGTCTTCAGGGTTACCGAGTCCATAGATACAACTGACGGACGCCACGATCAACACATCTTTACGAGTCAGAAGACTCTGTGTAGTAGCGTTTCGAAGTCTTTCAATCTCTTCGTTGATCGTAGTTTGTTTTTCGATAAAAGTATCAGATCGGGGCAAATAACTCTCTGGCTGATAATAGTCATAATAAGATACAAAGTAATGCACCGCGTTGTTTGGGAAAAACTGCTTGAATTCTTCGGCAAGTTGGGCGGCTAGGGTTTTGTTGTGTGCAATTACAAGTGTTGGTTTTTGGAGATTATTGACAATGGATGCCATCATGAATGTCTTTCCAGTTCCAGTCGCTCCAAGGATTGTTTGTTCTCTTCGACCACCTCGAATGCTTTTGGTAATATCGTTAATCACACGAGGTTGGTCTCCAGCTGGAGAATATTTGGATTGAAGCTTAAAAGGTTTTTGATTTGACATAATAAAAATTGTTTTGTATTATTAAGGAACAAATTGGCATTAGCCACATTCTCCTAGCAATAGGAGAGAATTTTTTATATAATATTATTTTTTATTCCCCTTCGGATATCTTCAAAATCTTTTGGACTTATAGAACCCATTTTCTCTTGAAGTCTTTTAGCATCCAAAAACCTAATTTGAGATAAGACTGCAGATATATTTTTACGCTTAAATACAAATGGAAAATAAAATTTATTGTCAGGTTTAATTTTGGTGCTAAGTGGAATGCAGAAAAAGCAAAACGGGTTAAACTTTTTTAGAATTAATATTGGTCTCGAAAATTGCTCATTCTTTCCATCTTGTTCAAACCCAATATTGCAACCTAAAGAACACCAAAAGACATCTCTTTCTTTGAAAGTCGCTAATGTAGTTTTGGAATCAATTTTTGGTTTGATATTGAACCAATCTTGGAATTTTTTTATAAAAGGTTTAATTTCCATAGTTTGTTCAAAATACTTTTGTACTGTCATTCATAATGTTAAAAAACCACCTAATAAAAGGGGTTGGCTTGTGTCTTATTAAATCAACTTAATCTTCATCACGACCTAGCTTGTTCCTCAAGAATGCTGGGATTTCGAGGTTACTTTCTGGCTGCAATGGCTTAACTGGCTGTTGGGATGCGTATCCAGATTGGCTATTGTTACTGCTATTGTCATTCATTATTCTACTCGTAGTGTCCATTCCAAATTTTGGAGCGTTGTAAGCTGGTTTTTTGTTTACACCGCCAAAGTAATTTGGTATTTCTTCTTTTTCCTTAGTAAACCCTGTGGCAATAACAGTAATTCGTACTTCATCATTCAAATTTGGATCAATAGAAGTACCAAAAATAATCTTTGCTTCTGGGTCAACATGTTGATTAATAATAGATGCGGCTTCGTTGATTTCGTACATTGATAGGCTTTTTCCACCTTGCACATTGAACAGAACACCCCTTGCTCCTTCAATAGAAAGTTCCAAAAGTGGAGAATCAATTGCCATTAATGCAGCTTGTCTTGCTTTTTCTTCGCCGCCGCCAGAACTCTTTCCCATTCCCATGAGCGCTGTTCCAGCATTTGACATAATCGCTCTTACATCAGCAAAATCCACATTGACCTCTCCTGGCATATTAATCAAGTCAGAAATACCTTGGACAGCCTGTCTCAATATATCGTCTGAAATTCGAAATGCGTCATAAACGCTCGTTCGCTTGTCAACGATTTGTAACAATCTTTGATTTGGTACTACAATAACTGCGTCAGCGTTAGCCTTCAATCTTTCGATACCTTCATCCGCGATTTGTTTTCGTTTCGATCCTTCAAAGTCAAAAGGTTTGGTAACTACACCTACAGTCAAAATTCCAAGTCGTTTTGCAACTTCTGCAACTACAGGTCCAGCTCCCGTTCCCGTTCCACCACCCATTCCACAGGTTACGAACACCATGTCAGCACCAGTCAAAGCAGCTTCAATTTCACTAATGGATTCTTCGGCCGATTGTCGCCCTACTTCAGAGCTCATTCCAGCACCTAATCCACGAGTAATATTGGCACCTAATTGAATTACACCGTCTGCGTGAATTTGTTTGAGAACTTGCAAATCGGTATTCATTGCCCAGAACTCGACACCTTCGAGCCCAGACTCAATCATCCGTCTTATTGCATTGCCTCCACCTCCACCAACTCCAATTACTTTAATTTTGGCTGCGGGCACTAGCTGCGACGAATTCGTTGTATAGTCGTTTCTTAGATTAGAGTAATCTGACTTTAGTGATTTTGATAACATAAAAATGGTCTAATTGTTTTATTAACGCTTTATTTATTTTAATTGTCAAGAAACAATAATTTGATTGGAGTTAAAGAAGGTATTTTTTATTACAAAATATTCTGGAATTTTTGCTTATGATCAAATCATCTAAGATAACAGGGTTTAAAAAATGTTGAATAATTACTTTTAAGATCCCCAGTCAAGCTGAGAATGACAAGTGTAGGCGTCGTCACGAAATTTTAAAACTTTAAAAAACTATCATTTTTAAAAATCAAATGTCCCAAAACTATTTTCAAATTATTCTTGATCTAATATTTCCAAAAGATACTGTTCAGTTGAATTCTGTTCAAGACTTTGGATACAAAGATATTCAAGATCTTGGAATTTATGTTTGGGTTGCTACCGAATACAATGACCCAAGTATCTATGATTTGATTCACAAAGTCAAAGTCGGTGGACAATTTGCTTATGCTCAAGAATTATCACAAATATTAGTTGAAAGAACCAAATATAACTTTGATTTTTACAAAAAAATACTAATTGTTCCAGTTCCATCAGACCCAAAAAGATTATTAGAAAAAAGTTTTTCGTTAAGCTCGATGCTTGCCAAAGACTTGACTCAAAAACTAAATTTGGAATTACCTGCCGATCAGGAGCTAAAAGCAGGTTTGGAGTTTTGCGATCTTTTATACAAAAAAGAAAATACAATCAAACAATCATACCTGAATAGGGAAAAGAGGCTCACGAATCTTAATGACAAAATTGATATATATGGAACAAAAACTAATGTTGCTAATTTTGAAGAAGTCTGGATAATTGATGATATTACCACAACCGGAGCGACTTTGTATGAATGCCAAAAAGTAATCCAACAAAAACACCCTTTTGTGGAGGTACAATTGCTAGCGCTGGCGAGTAACTAGAATACTGAGCTTGATGGTTGTTTTTTAGATCCCCAGTCAAGCTGAAGATGACGAGCTAAGTTTTAGGTCCAAAATTTTAATGTTTGTCGAGCGCAAACAATTTGATGTTATGGCTAGATTCGAGGTTTGACATACATGATATGAACCCAAAAAATAACTGCCGTTACGAATATTGTAATCAATGAATTAAGAACTCCACTTTGATAATCGGTCTCTTTTCAGTCAGATTCTTGTTGTTTTTTCTCCGCCACACATTTGTCGATTTTGTCTTGAGTTGGTGCAGGCGGTGTTGACGGGAGCTGTCCTGGAGTACTTGGAACCATTGGGTAGATAGGTTGAAGTAGTTCGTTTTGACATGATGTTTTCATAGAATAACCCATTCCATAATAACTATAATCAAATGCAGCCTTTGGAAAAATATATTTGGTTGCGACTTTTTGGATTAGAACGACTGCGGAGATCGAGAATGCGAATATGCGAATATGCAACTGATCATAACAATATAAAAATATGCTTGTTTGACCCAGTTGGACTTTGGTGTAGTGATTTCTGTCATAAAATTTGAAAAGGATTAGGTGAGAAGATTGTAGCGGAGAATTTTAATTCTCCATTGATATCAAAATGTTATATTTGCGTCATCTTGAGCGTAGCGAAAGATCTGTAGTTTGTATCAAAATAAAAGTATTTTTGATTGTATTGATGTTAACTATGTTGTGTTCAGCTGGGGGGTTCTGAAACGAGTTCAGAATGACAGTATTTTTTACTTTTTACGAGTTGGGGGATTCTTCGTTCTGAATGACAGTATTTTGCGGGATATGATATTCTGGGTCGTAAACTTCCCCGCTACTTCAAAATTAAAATATATAAAAAGCTCTCATTAAATTAATAAAAAGAGCAAAACTATCATTGTGACTGTTTAGATTGTTGCCTCGTCAATGACTTCATCTTGAGTTTCCTCTGAATCAGTTTCTTCTGGGGTTACAGCTTTGTCAGAAGTGCTGTCGATAATTAGAGTTGAATCATCAACTATGGCTCCATTCTGAAGGATTACTCCGCCAGCGGTTCCATCTTGGTTGAGATCCATTCCAGTCATTTGTTCTGCTTTGTTGAGCAAGTCAGGGTTTGAGTTCATCATTCCTTGTGCGTTTTTGACGAGGTCTTGTGCTGCGTTAGTTATATTTCCAAAATCCATAGTAAAGTGTTAGTTTGTTGTTTATAAAATGACCGAATGGTCTGTGTGATATTGCGATTTTTTGTGTAGTTTGTCAAATTGGATAATGAGTAGGGTCCGTGACGGACGGACATTCGGCGTGACGTATTCAAATTACCACTATGACGATCTGTAATCGCCTCTACGACCCCACCTCGTCATCCTCAGCTTGACTGGGGATCTCCGCACTCCAAATCCGTCGTAAGTTGTGGGGGATTCCCGATCAGGTCGGGAATGACGGTGTGGGTCGGAAATGACGGCGGAGTTTTGGAAGTGATTGTTGTGAATTGTCAATCCTAATTCAATTTTACCAACTTCACCACAAGTACGTCATCCTCAGCTTGACTGGGGATCTCACCCCGTATTCCAATTTAAGCCTCGGTTGTGGGGGATTCCCGATTAGGTCGGGAATGACGGCGTGGGTCGAGTGTGAGGTCAAGAACTCCCCATCAATTTTTTTGCTCTCGACAAGAATGATAATTTATTATATTACTTTCTCCTTTGATAGAGTGGATTAGTCAACATTGCCAATAAATTTGCCAGATCAAAAAATGTATGGTATAATAAATAAGTATAAAACCAGAAAACAAATGCAAAAATACTCAGGAACTAATATACGAACTCGAATTGGTCAACTATTGGCTAGTTTTGGTACTGTGTCAAAGTATTTTAAGTGTGTATTGTTATTGGTGATTTTATTAGGGAGTGTGGTGGTGAATATACCTATTTTTGCAGCAGATTTTAATAATACAGATATAGGAGTTCTGTCACAGGTGGGAGAAAAAGGTGATAG
>JAYTWQ010000110.1:0-2108 GCA_043743355.1 bacterium
CCAAAGACAATCCCAAACCAGAACCAACATATTTAACTGAAGAACAGAAACAATTCAACAAACAATTATCTAGTCAAATAACCCAAGTAGAAAACATAATTGGAGATATTAAACTTTTTAAAATACATTCAGAACGATACCGAAGTAGAGGCAAAAGATTCGGATTAAGATTCAATCTGACCTGCGGACTAACAAACCATCAAAGAAAGTTAAAATATTAATGCAAGAGGTCTAATTTATTTCTCAATTTAGGTGGTTATAAAAAGTAATCCTCAACATTCCATCAAAATTCAATTTACTTCTCAATTTAGGTGGTTATAAAAAGCGAATTGACATACCTAAAAGTTGTCTTGACTTGTCTTGATGAATTTGGAGTATTCAACCAGCGGTTCGTATTTGGTATTCACAATTGCAAAAACTGAGTTTGAGAACTTTGTCGAAATATCGTTGTATTTCATGCTTAATTTGTTTTGCTCGTCCATTTGGGCTTGAGTTGGTTGAATGTATACACCTTTATCAGCAATCGCTCCAGTTACAGAATATTGCTTTTACATATTTTTGGTCATTTCATTCAAAGCCTTGTAATTAGTGAACATTACTTCAACTTTAATTTCATCTAGTTGTACGCCGCATTTTTTGGCTTCTTCTAATTTAGTTCTCAATGAAGTATTTTGGGCTTCAGGATCAGTTGTGCTTGTCATGTATGGATTACTTTGACTCATGTATTCAGTGTAAGCTTGATAGAGGCAATCAAACTCTTTTTTATCAGTTTTAAACTTAGCAAATTTATCATAAAATGTTGAAATGTAATTTTTGGAATTCTTATCTAAAGAATTGATGTTGTATCCGTCAAAGATTCGTTTTGCAGTATTTGACGATTTTTCTATTCGATCAAGGCTTTGCAATATTTTATTATTACCATCTGAACTCTGCAACATATAGTAATTAGATTGATTAATTGGCATTAGTTCAATTTCAAGACTAGCTAATTTGTCCACCCTATCCAAGATTTCTTTTTTGGAATTATTAGTATTAAACATATTGTAAGTCAAGCCTCCCGCCATTATAGTGAGTATAATGACAAGAGACATCAGAACAGGAACGATAAATTTATTATTGAACATAAATCAATAGTCGTAATTAAATCAGATGTTGTAAAGCGTAAAAATAAAAACTAACTCTCAATTTCTGAATTTGACGATACTTCAATTTCGTTTTCTGAACTAGAAGATGATTTTGAGCTAATGAAACTTGAACTATTTGACTCGATCAAGTCTTTCTTTTGACCAATTTGAGTTTTGATTAATGGTAGATTAACTATATCTCCAAAAGTCTTGATGTCCTGAGGGTTTTCGAGATCAATTCCTTTGCATGTTGCTGGGTTAATCAAATTAATAAGATTTTCTTGATCTGACACATTTTTGTTGCATGAATTAGTGTCAAATGGATTAGAACCTATAACAAATTCTTCAAAATTAGTAAGTCCGTCTTTATCTGAATCGGTATTAGCATCAATGAATACACCTTTGTTAAGATTTTTTATCCAAATAGAATAAGCATCTTTTTTCTGAATTAACTCAGTTTGGATTGGGTTAAAGGCAGCGTTTGCAATTTTTTCATTATTGACGCTTGGATTGCTCAAATTACTAATTGCCAGGCTACCAACAATCATTAATGACGCAATACTGCTAACAATCAAAGCATGTCTTTTGTTAATTTTAAGATTTTTAACGATAGACCTTTTATTTGTTTTGGAAAGTTTTTTTAATTTCTTTTCTGGACTTATTATTGTCTTATTTTGAAAGTTATCTTCAATATCACTTAGCGACATTCGTTTGAATGATTTGCCAGTATTAAATGTAATCTCAATTGACGGAAGGTTCGCAAAATCACCATTAAGCTGTTCTTCAAGTTTAGTTTGCTGATTAGTAATTCTTTGCTCGTGTTCAACTTTTCGTTTGAATGCATCAAGTGGATTTTTGTTAACGGTGTTGAGCGATCCCCTAATTATTGTAGGAAGTTTTTGGTTTATTTTTATTTCATCAATTTTTCCAAAGTTAAGATTATTTTGTTGAAATTGAAGTTGGTTATTATAGGACATATTTTTT
>JAYTWQ010000111.1:0-3823 GCA_043743355.1 bacterium
GACTCTCGGAATTGAATATTTTGGATTTTGGATTAACTCTGTCTTCTAACCAAAACTTATTATAATTCTCGCTACTCATCAACTCCAAATCACCAAAATCACGCTCTCGCAAGTCTTCAACTTCAATCATTGAAGAATATTGTAAAATCTTGGCAATCTCAATTGCTGTATCTTTAGTACGGCTGAATGGTGAATACACAATTACAAACTCTTCAGATTTATTTTGGTCTATAAACAAACACTTTGCGGATTTTTGACTTTGTTCCCTGCCAAGTTCTGTCAAACCATACTTTGATAAAACCCCATTTTCAAGTTTGCTCACAATCAACTTGTTAACATTAGCTGTTGATTGACCGTGACGCATTATATAATATGTATACTTGAGAGAATGGTTAAGAAGCATATTTGAATAATGTTACAATTCAAATGTAATGTCAAAAATATACAATTTGAATTTGTAACCGAATATTACATCAATAAAAAAAGACCCCTAAAAAGGGTCAAAAATCTTAAATAATTTTAATCATTAAGAGTCACTAAACTGTCTGGGTTGGTGTTCTTAAGTGCTTCAAGATGATTGCTAGAATCATCATTTTTTAGTGCTATCATTACTCCACCACTTTTTAGGTTAGATTCAATCATTTGAGCATCAGCTTCGTTTGCACCAGCTTTTACGAGTCCAGAAGCTAATCCTCCAAGTCCACCAATTGCAGCTCCAACAGCTGTATTTGCAGCCAATGCACTGCCACCTATTGCTGCTGCAAGCGGTCCAGAAATTAGTAATGGACCAAAAACTGGTATTGTCAAAGCTGCAACCCCAGCCAAAAATCCTACAGCCGCTCCGCTAAGAGCTCCTGTTGTCGTACCGCTCGTTACATCTTTTGCGGCGTCTGAACCGTTATTCACCTCTGTATCCATCAACTCACTTGTTTTGTCAGGATCTTGTGAAGCTATACTCATTTGAGATCGGTCAATTCCAGCTGCAAGAAGTGAATCATATGCTTTTTGAGCTTTGTCTGTGTTTGAATAAGATGCAATAGTAGTCATAAGGGTAAAATATTAAATCTGTAAAAAAAGAATCGAATTGATTCAATATCAACTGTAATAAAATTAGAACAAAGTTGTCAAGAATTTTGATTATAAAATTGATTAGTATCTTTCTAAAAGGCTAACAAACAGATAAAACAAACCCATTTGGATTAATATTTGAAAACCAAAAAATAGCCAGCATAAAAAGTGCTACAGCAAAAATTGAACCTTAAAACTGATCCAAAACATAGAACTACTACAAATCAAATTGCACAAAATATAATTACCAACGGACTATGATCACACCTTCCGTATTGTTGAGATAGCTACCTCCAGAATATTCACAACCAATTGAATCCAAATATTGCTCAACATAATGCCGTAAGGGGTTTTTACCATTGATAAAATTTTTGGAGCCAATTCCTTTGCCTACAACAATCTCTAAATTCGCAGAAGGTAACTGCAAATACTTTAACATAAACCTATCTAAGACACGAATTGCTGCATCATAATAACTTTCGCCAAAATCAGCTTGGAGATCATGCAAATCAAGTTTGCCAACGTTGTGAAAAGTACGTTTTTGCTTCATAAGAATTTTTGGTTTTTAGACCCTTGATTTCTAAATATCTTTAGGACAACTTCTGCATTATTACTTAATGTTATAAATATTGTTTGGTTGCTAATTTCGTGAATTGATTTTTTCCAAGTAGTAATTTCCTCATCAAAATAAAAACTAATAATATGATCTAAATTAGATTGGGTTATTTGAAATTGTGAAAAATAGTTAAGCATTTTGAAGTGTATTATTGCATATTGATTTATACAAAAATAATCTGTACCAAATTAACGGCGAAATCTTTGCTCTAGTCTTGATTCTCTGATCTGTCAAAATTAACTCTTGAAGAAGTTTTTTGGAAAATTTTGAATCAATTTTTGATAATTTGGTGTAGATCAAACTAAGCGCAAGCTGTAATTCTCCTTCATCAACATCTTTGACCCACGGCTGTATTTCTTTGGAAGAAAGATTATTAGGATTGAATCCCTGCATGAATAGTTGTAGTTTGAATGGTTTGAGTATTGAGTCAATAGCCTTGTTTTGGTTATCTGATAGGGATATAAAGTCGAGTGAATCAATAATTTCAAAGTAGGAAATGCATTGAGATGCCAGATCTTCAATTTTCTTAGGGCTCGCTGTGAGTTCTAAACTCAAAGAGTATTTTCGAGCAATTTGTTTGGCAAGTTCTGGATTAAGTTTTTTGAGAGTTATTAGCTCTAAATCGAATTTTTTACAAACTTTCTTGGTCTCGGCGTCCAATGAATCATTAATTGTTGAAGTCAAAAAAATAGGATTGAGGATTTCACAGTTAGCAATAATTCCAACTAATTTAGAAGTCAATTGTATATTCTGAACATCAACTAAAGTTGGTAAATTCGAAATTTCTCCAAACAAACTTTCTTCAGCATTCAGTATCTCCATAAGTTCAGTGACATTGGAGACTTTTTGCCGCTGGACAAGTTGGCTGTTACTTAGTATCTCAAGCAAATCAAGACCGCGCCTTACGGCAATTTCGCCTAGTGCTAGGCTGAGTTCAGTATATTCAAGATAAATTGGTTTCATATTATTTGGTATTTTGAAAGCGTTAAACACTGTGGTGTCGTCCTGAACTCGTTGCAGGATCTAAAAAATTAGGGTATATCGAAAAGTCTTTGTACTTAGGATTCATTGATTTGATAAAATTTAATTTCCATATTTTGTGTCATTTTTTTAATTGTTTTTCTCGTTCAATTGCCGAAACAACGTTTTCGGTCGTTTTCCAATAAGGTAATTTATACAAATTGTATTTTCTTAAAAAAGATTTTGAAATTAACTTATTTTTATGCTCATAAATTCTTCTATCCAAATCATTAATAACTTCATCGAATAAAGGAGTATTCTTTTCATTTGAAATTATGTAGACATAAAATGACATGATTTTTGATGGTTAGTTTTTTAGATCCTGAAACGAGTTCAGGATGACACTTAGCTTTAAACTGGAAAAGTGACAGTTCACCCCTTAACGATCTTCTCGATTTCGAATCCTAGTCCATAGATAACATCTTCGTGTAGTTCTGGAGCTAGGATCTGGCAACCACTTGGTAACATGACAATTTTTTCTGGGCTTTCGTATTCCACCTTACCTTCCAAAATATCTATAACCCAGTTGAGTTGCGTCCAGTTGTTGGATCTAAGTTCGTCGAGTGTGGCATATTCCACAATGTAGCCTTTGTCTTCGGATTCAGACTTTATTCTTTTGCCAAGATCTGTTTTTTCTACCTCAAAAAGACAATAATGTTCAATTCCATTGCCAATTTCATTCTCATATCTCAATAATTTTTGGCATGTTGCTATATTTAATACGAATTTGATATTACATAATCCAATCTCTTCAACCGTTTCTCGAATTGCCGCCTCTGTTGGTGTTTCTCCTTGTTCTATCATTCCACCAGGAAGATATCGAAACTCAGGATTATTGTAGAACTCATCTGAATTATTAGGCTTTCTAAAAATCACAAATTTGTCTTCATCTTTAATTTTGATCATTGCAATTGATCGTTCACGAGTTGCTGCCAAAGATAATTTTCGATCCTCATCCGTCAGTTCATCAAAAACCTTGTAATTATTTTCTTTGACAGGGAAGAACCCAATTGGCACAGCAAGGCTCGGAATTTTGATTGGATTAATAATACAAGTAAAAATATCACATAAATACATTCTGATTGGATCGTTAGTTTTGGAACCTAACTTGAAAGGGAA
>JAYTWQ010000112.1:0-5004 GCA_043743355.1 bacterium
ACTTTAGGCATATTCTAAGGTTGCTTTACCTTATTCTAAATGTCAAAGAGTTTTCCCGTCTGAAGACGGGGGTTTTCACCTAAAGGGGGGACTATAAAATATAGCTAATGATCTTATTCACAATAGTTAATAAAAAATGGTGTGTCTAAGATTGAATAAGCTATTTAGAAATTAACGAATTAAAAATAATTATATATATTTGTAAAGTAAAAAATTGTACTACCTCAAACCTTGACCTAAAATATAATTTTAACTAAAAAATAAATATGTCCAAACATAATAATAATCATAATAATATTGATCACAATTCACACAGCAAAGCAAGTTCAGAACACTCAGACGAGCTAGTAATTAACAAAATTGACGAGACACAAGTTGAACTTGAAACCAAGGTAACAGATCCAGAAATAGTTATAGAAGAAATGGTCAATCCAGAAACAGTAGATATTGTAAATGATACAAATAAAGAAGAAAATCCGGAAGTTGTTGAGGAACTCAAAGTAGAATCAAATCTACCTGAAGAACAAGAAACAAAGTCAAAAAATACGGTTGAAGAATCGGAAAATGCAAATGCTGCAATAATTGAAGAATCAGTACCTAAAGAAACAAATGTTGAACCTCCTACTATGGAATCTAATACTTCAAACGAGCAGACTCTCGATGGTGATTATGTTACTATTGACAAATCAACGACAAATCAAGATGAACCTACTTTTGATAACGCAAAATTAGGCGAAAAGTCAAAAGAAGACTACATATACGAAAAAGCTGACGAAAAGTCAAACAATCTTTTGCTCAAAACTTTGTGTTTAGTTGCTGGACTCGCCGCACTTGGGTACATTATTTTTAACATTGGCGGACAAGACAAAAAACCAGCTACAAGTAATAATCAAACAACAACATCTATCGTTGACAAAAAACCATGTATAAACAATAATCAAAAGATGGATATACCTAAAAACTTAAAAATTGAAGACACGCTTGTCGGCACAGGCAAAGAGGTGTTCACAGGATGCCAAATCAAAATTCATTACAAAGGCTACCTAGTACAAACTCAAGAAGAATTAGATGCAAAGTCTGAGCCAAAAGAATTTGATAACTCATTCAAACGAGGTACTCCATTCTCTACACAAATTGGTGTCGGTAAACTAATCAAAGGTTGGGATATTGGTATTATCGGAATGAAAGAAGGTGGAAAAAGAAAATTAACCATTCCTGCTGATCTAGCATATGGTGCCATAGAGATTCCTGGAATTCCAGCTAACTCTACGCTAGTCTTTGAAGTCGAATTAATTCAAGTTTTGGATTAGTTTTTGGTTATTAAAAATAAAATATTTTCCCTTATAAAAGGGATCTACCTTTTGGAAAAATTTACTACTAAAATAATGTTTCTGTTCTTGCACGGTATTATGGAGACTAACAGCTCTTTAGTTCCACTAATTAAGTCGATTTTTGACCTCCAACATGGAGATTTTTCTGACAAATATTTACTTGATTGTTTTACAATTAAAATTCCTGGCTTTGACGACACAGATGCCAGCTTCAAGTTCAAAGACATAGAGTCAAGAATCAAAGAATTCTCACTAGCACAATCAGAAGTGCAAAAAAAACTAGCTCAAGAATTAATATTTTGTAAGAATCAAACAGCTGTTAGCTCTCTCAAAGAAGACAAATTAAATGTTATTGGCAATGAAATTGGTGCGGGAATGGCTTTAGAATTCTCAACCAAAAATCCAGAATTAATTTCAAGTATTACGTCTATTAACTGTGGAATTAACTTTTCAGGATTAAGGAATTATTTTCGGAATCGTCATATCAAAGTACTCTCAAGGAAAAAAATTGCCGAGCTACAAAGTATAATTCTAAGCGATCAAAAGCTTGAGGACCGAAAACTAGCCTCAATTTTTTTGGAAAACCCTGAACAAAAAGGCTTTGGAAGCTACTTAAAATTGATGAATGATTTTGATTTTGATAATCAATTCCACAGACTCAGTATTAATGAACAAAATGAATTTACAAAAGTCCCAATACTTTGCATAGTTTCAAAAAAAAAGGCTATTGTTTCAAAATCACAAATTATATCTTTTGGCAAATTAATTAACCCCAGAATTAATCTAAAAAGAAAAAAATATACTTTTATATCATTTGACGAAGATGACAAAAGTCGCTTTTATTACGATGTTGTAGATAACAAAAGCCAAAATCTATTGGAAGTTCACAACCTAACTCTAATCACTAACTGCATTAAGAAATTCTTGCAAAATTAATATGATCAATTGTAAATATCTCATTATCGGCGCAGGAGAAACTGGACTTTTTTTGGCAAAGGAAATAGCCTTATTAGGTCACAAAGTTGTTTTAGTGGAACAAGATTCATTTGGTGGTAGCTATATTTTTAATAAAGAAATTCCTAAGTTCTGGTTACAATCTGAAGCAGTCAAATTCCAAAATTCCTTAGAAATCTTTAAGACTTATCCAGGAACACACAAAACACTCTTGAACCACAGAGAAAAAATTCCAGAAATAATTAACAAAAAAATTAACTCGACTTACAACTATTTTTTACAAGATTACGAGACGACTCCAAACCTTACAATACTTAATACTCAAGCCAAATTTTATTCTCGCACATTAGTTGAAATTAGTTCAGAAGGCGAAAAAGACTTTATAAAATTCGAACAAGCAATAATTGCGATTGGCAAAAATACTTTAGAGCGACCAAAATTCATTTCTAACAAAATTAAAAATTACTTACATCAGTATAATTTTTTTCAACTTCGTGGTGGATTATCTCGTATCATTGTTATTGGGTTTACATCAAAGAATCTTGAAATTGCTAATATTTGTGCAAACCTTGGAATCAAAACAATTATTTATGAAAAGAAAACTCAAAAAGAAATTTTTGCATACTTTGAACCAGAAGCAGTAGAATATCTGTCTAACTACTTAAAAAAGAAAAAAATTGACGTTTTTTTTGAATCAGAAATTGTAGAAGTTCAAGATACATCAAGCGGCGTAGAAATTCGAACTTCTGACAACTTAATTGACGTAGCAAGCTATATATACTTTGAGGTTAAAGAAAAGTTTTCTGACAATGTGCTTGAATTAGCTAAGGTTGGAATATCTTTTGATTTTAATGGAATTACGACCGACAACCGAGGCAGAACTAACATAGAAAATATCTGGGCACTAGGTGATTGCAATTCCAAATTTGAGTTGTCAAACAAGCACAGCAGACTCAATGATTTTGTCACTAAAGTCAAGATGTATGGAGACAAAAATGGACTTTGGTCAAATATCGCAACTCAACGAGATGACTCACAATATCTAACTCAGATCTCTAGCCATACGAATATCAAAATTGATAAACCAGTTGTAATTTTTGGCATTACTGAATCCAGAGCAAAGCAAATGTATCATCCAGATATTACATGCGAAACAATTCAGAAAACTGAGCTAGATGGTTTTTGCAAAATTGTGTACCGCAAAAGTAACGGACAAGTCGTTGGAACTACTATTACTGGCGAAATGTCACAATTCAGACATTACATTTCTTTAAGTTTGGTCAAAAATATAGGAGCTGGAGAAGTGGTTAAATATATTAAAGGGGCAACTTAATGCGAAGTTGCAAGTTATTTTAAAAGAGGGTATTGCTAACCCTTTAACAACTTTTACAAAATGTTGAAAATTTCCCCTCAAGAGATTTATTGTACAACTGAACTTGATCCAGCGATGAATTATCCAAAACGACGACAAAACGAAAAGAGAAGTGGGTTCAGGTTTCCCGAATAAAGCCCCGCCACGACAGTTTTGATTGAGTGTCTTTTACTCAGTGAAGTTAGTAAGAGTTTTAGTATCAACCTCAAAAATCTTTTTTATTAATATTAGTCCACCAATAAATACACAAAAATACTATTAATTGACCTAAAAAGACAAGGGGCTTATAAACCGTTGGTAAAACCAGACCAAAGAATCCGCTGACTATTAGTATTCCGAGAGTTAGACCCAAAACTTGCCACTTTGACAAGCCTGCATCTAAGAGCCTAAAATGCCAGTGTTCACGACCTCCGCTAACAATGCTTTTTTTGTTTTTCCATCGTATAAAAATTACCAAACCAAGATCAAAAATAAACCAGCCTACAATTGTCGTCGTCGTTGCAATCTTTGCACCCGAAATAATAGATATTACTCCGATTAGGAATCCAATCAATTCTGAACCACTCTCCCCAAGATACATCTTTGCATTAGGCAAATTATAAGGCAAAAATCCAGCAATTGCAGCAACCCAAATTAATGAGATAACTGTTATAAAAGGTTGGTTGATGTTAGCAAATGAAGAAATTAGAGCTATAGAAAGTAAGTTCAAAATACCTACCGACGAAACCAAACCGTCGTGACCGTCCAAGAATTTGGTGGCCGAAAGGCAAAGTCCAACCCAGATGTATGCCAAAAAGTATTGAAGAAACGGACCAAAAACAATCCAATCAAAAGGATATGAAAATGTATTAATCTTTAAACCACCCAAAAAAATACCAACAAACAAAGCCAAATTCACAGGAATCAAAAGCTTTTTGACACTCAAATTATACTTGTCATCAAGATATCCACCAGCAAGAATAATAGAACAGGCAACAAGAATCCAACCGAAGTGAAAACCATTAAACATATTCTGTTCCAAATAAACTCGTTGCCCAAAAATATCAAAGCGGTAAATAGAAAAGATTGACAAACTGGCGATAATACCTACAATCCCGAATCCAATCCCGCCCAATAATGGAATTGGTTTGATTTGGTCTTTGCGATCTGGTGCAATAGTTGGATCGTCTACAATGTTTCTTTTGATGGCAAAATGCAAAAAAAACCGAGTTGTAAAATAACTCATTATTGCCAAAATAATTAAGAGTAAGAGTGTGATTAACATAATATCGGTTTTGTACTTTTGTTTATAAAATTAAAATTCCTAGAAGACTTTATTCGTGTTTCTCATTCTAAGCTCAAAGTTTA
>JAYTWQ010000113.1:0-6581 GCA_043743355.1 bacterium
ACTTTAGGCATATTCTAAGGTTGCTTTACCTTATTCTAAATGTCAAAGAGTTTTCCCGTCTGAAGACGGGGGTTTTCACCTAAAGGGGGGACTATAAAACAATTAAAGAAGTTTTTGATTATATAATACCAATCGATCTAACGCATATTTTCAAGAAGTTTAAGTACTTACCAGGTGTGACAAAAACTAATGAAACCCAAAAATGGAATACGGATGGTCTTGTTAGGACAGTTTTTTTTGATGATGGAAATACTGCACAAGAAGAGTTGACTTTTGTCGATAGCCCAAACTATTTTTCGTACAAAATTACAAATTTTACTTCTCCTCTTCGTTTTTTAATTAATCAAATAAATGGAACTTGGAAATTTGATTACACAAAAGATGTGGTAAATATTGTGTGGACTTACCAACTTGTACCAAAAAACAATTTGTGTGAATGGATTATAGATAAATTAATATTGAACGATCTCAAAACATTTTGCCAAAACGCAATGAACATTATCGTGTCCGATTTGGAATCTCGCCCATAAAACTTAACTCATCTTAATTTTACAATAACGATCAATGCAAATATGGAAACTGTTTGGCACACGATGCTAGGTCCCGAAACCTACAAAATTTGGATAGCCGAGTTTGACACAACTTCATACTATGAAGGCTCTTGGCAGCAAGGTGAAATAATCAAATTTATGTCGCAGGACAAAAGCGGAATCGTAGGATTCATAAAAGAAAATCGACCTTTTGAATTTATTTCTATTGAATATACTGGTGAGCTTAAAAAAGGCAATATCGATCTTGAATCTCCAAATAATGATAGTATCAAAGGTTCACACGAAAACTATACTTTCAACAAACTTTCTGAAGCCCAAACTCAATTGATTGTTCAAGCAAATAGTAGTCTACAGTGGAGTGATTTTATGACCGCGGCTTGGCCAAAAGCTCTAAACAAATTGAAGGAGATTTGTGAAAAATAAAATTATTTAGTATAATGCCTAATTCAAAATTCAGTACTGTGGAAGAATATATTTCTAGTTTTTCTCCTGAAATACAAACCAAACTAATGGCTGTGCAAAGTGCTATTTCAGAAGTAATTCCAGAGGCGATAGAACTAATTAGTTACAATATTCCAGTTTACAAAATTGGTAAAAAGTGGATCATTTACTTGTCAGCTTACAAAGAGCATCTTTCAGTTTCAATGCCGCCAAGCGGTTGGGCAAAACACTTTAAAAAAGAACTAAAGAATTATAAGGTTTCCAAATCTACAATACAATTTTTTTACAATCAACCAATTCCATTGACATTAATCCAGCAAATAGCAATATTTAAATCTCAAGAAATATAATAACCACGCTGTCCTGTTTGAACGACAATAAAAGTCAGTAACTTTACACAAATCTAATTAAAATTCTATGTCCAAACAAACCTTTATCAATATTATTACCAGAGATCTTGCCAAATCCACAGCTTTTTATGAGGCAATTGGCTGCGTCAAAAACGACATGTTTTCCAATGCTGATGCAAGTTCCATGGCATTTGATGACAATATTCTATTTATGATTCTCACCGAAAAGTTTGCACTCAATTTCAATGACGGCAAGACTATCGCTGACCAAACCAAAACCGTTGGAGCCTTTTATGCTTTGTCACTGGATTCGCGGGAAGCCGTAGATACATTTTGTACGAATGCCAAAGCTGCAGGTGGTCGAGTCTACGAAAACGAGTTTAATAAGCAAAACGCTGGTGATTTTATGTATACCTTCGAAGTCGAAGATCCTGATGGATATATCTTGGAACCGATGTTTATGGATGTGAGCAAGTTTCCAGGGGTTTAATTTTTGTTATTAGTTATTGAACATACAAAATACTAGAATATTCAAAATGTCATTTTGCTAGCGTATATCAACTGTATATCACAAAAGTAGAAAGAAAAAGCAAAACCAAAGGCGAAGTTGACCGAATAATCATATGGCTAACGAGTTATATACTTTTCACATTTAGAATATTGGATTTGCATTTTTGTCTTGATTAATCGTTCTCTAGATCCTAAAACAAGTTCAAGGTGACAATTGGTAATTCCTAGTCTGTAATTTAAAATAGATTGGGTATAACATAAAGACTCTCCAACTACAAATTGATAATCGGATTGACTTAGCTTTAGAGATATAACAACATTCTCTTATGATTTGACATAGCATTTGGTTATTTTTCTAAACTTTGCAAGATAGTGTCTGATTTGTGAGTTCTTGGATTCTACTGTATCAGTTTGATCTTTACCTAATTATTCACCTATTACACGGTTGATAACATGAATTACTCCATTGGAGGCAATGATATCTGGTTTGATTATTTCGATGTTATCTACACTTTTCTTGTGACCTTCTATTTCGGATATTGTTAAAACTCCGTTTTCTAAAGTAGTTAATTGTTCACTATCGTTTAGATCTTTGCTCAGCTTAGTTCCGCTAACAATATGAAATTTAAGGGCTCTAGCAAGATCTTCTTTTTTTTCTGGTTTTTGTAGTTCTGTCAAAGTTTCTGAAGGAAGGTATTTGGTAAAGGATTCATTATCTGGTGCAAAGATTGTAAATGGACCTTCGCTTTTGAGTGTATCTTCTAATCCTGCAGCTTTGACAGCACTTAGGAATATGCTAATTTCTGGGTTGATGGCTGCTACTTGGATTAAAGTATTTGGTTTGTTTTCAGGAATTGCGGTTTCTTTGGCTGAACTGATTTCTTTTTTGGATTCTTCTGTTAGTTTTGAAGTTTCTACTTTAGATTCTACATTGGTTGAAATAATTGTACTTTCAATTTTGTTATTAATTTCTCCGTTTTTAGGAATGACTAAGGAGTTTTTTGAAGAGTTAGCGTTCATATTTGAACTTTTGGAACCTGCATTTAATCCATCAATTTGAGTGAGGCCAAATGCAACCGCACCGAGTAAAAAAATAGAAATTATTGCGAGAATTGCTGTAAGGGTTTTGTTTTCAGACATAGTGAATTAATTATACTTTTTACTCTCAGGATATCAAAATTAAAATGTTACAATAATCCAGCTGTTTTTAGGTCCCCAGTCAAACTGACGATGACGAGCACAGAATTATTAAACTAAAATCTTAAATATATATATATAGTATAACTTAAACTAAACTTCTTTTGGACTATTTGTCAACATTCTTTTCATAACGACGTTTTTATCTCTTACAATTCAGTATTTTATTTGTCAATCTATCGCTTCAAAAAATCTATAGTGGCAATTGCTTTGAGGATTTCAAAACTACTTCTAACGAATTTTTCTAGCCTAAGCGGTTTTCTAATCTCTGGTGATCTGCCTTGTTGATATTTGTGATTGACCCTGTTAAAGGTATCCAAATATTCTTGAGCAACATCAATCGTAAGAAATTTTTCCGCCGATAGTCTAGCATTATGACTAATTTCGGACAAAAGTTCTGGTTTGTCTATCAATTTTTGACAGATTTTTGTAAGGTTTTCTTCAAAATCAATAAAGCCATTAACAGTATCTTGCAAAAGATAGTCCACACTAGAATCATTAACACTAACCACGGGCAAACCCAGATTCATAGCCTCCAAAATATTAGTTGGAAGGTTTTCGGAATATGATGTGAACAAAAATACTTTGGCATTAGCATCCTCTCGCAGACTCAAAAGTTCTTCTGGAGCGTAACGACCAACTAGAATTATTTGTTTTTCTAGTCCTAGTTTTTGGATATGATTTTCAAGATTGACTCGCTCTGGACCTTCGCCGCCAATTACCAGTTTTACTTTTGGATTCTTTTTCATGATAGGAGCCAAAATAGTAATAGCAAGATCAAGGTTCTTTTCGGGACTAAGTCTTGCAAATGTCAAAAATACAAAATCATCTACATTGGTTAATCCCTGAAATCGCTTGGTAGGTTGATATTCAAAATCTTTGAGGTATGATACATTAAAAATTTGGGTTATTGAAGTTTTGATGGGCACTGATAACAGGTATTTGTAGGCTTTAATACTAGGGGTTATCACAAGATCAGAATTATTAGACACCTCTTTAATGCATGTTCTCAGTACACTCAAATATGCAGGAAAACTAACCACATTATAGTTCTCAATCATAGTGTGGAATGTGTGCACTACTGGAATATCGAGCTCTCTAGCCATGAACACACCTTCAATGCCTCCAAAGATTGTGTCATGGGTATGGACAATATCGACTTTGTTAGTCCTAAAAAAGTTCAAAACCTGCTTTGCATAAGGTGCTGGTAATTGCAAATCAGCAGATATATCGCTTGGTAATTCCATACCTTTGAGCGGTAAAATATTTTTTTCGTATATAACACCATCAACCGAAGGGCAGGCAATGAACACTTCAATTCCTTTTTTTTGGAGTGCTTTTTCTAATCCATATACCGCAATTGAAACTCCGTTCCTCATGGGAGGATACGTATTGGTCATTATTCCAATTCTTTGAATACTCTGTGCTGACATCGGTATTATTAATGGTATTGATTAGTCTTTTTGTCAAAGTGACTGACATTCAGTGATTTTAATATTTGCTATAATCAAAATGTTATATTATAATAGTCTTCGAAACCAACTTCAAATTCCATATGCCTCTAGCCCGCCTTCCAATCACAGGATCAGATGCCAATACCTGGTCAGATATCCTCAATCGTAATATTACCCAAACTAATTCTGCACTCAACGGAGCATTCAATTCCTTTGACCAATTCTCAGGTCGTCCAACGAACCTCACGGTTGACGATACTGGCAAAACTTATCTCTATACCCAGACAGGTAACTGGCATGAATGGAGCGGTACTGAGTGGAAAGTCCAAAACAAGTCTGAAATCAATGTCAAGGATTATGGAGCTGTTGGAGATTTTAATCCTGAAACAGGAGCTGGGACAGATGACACCTCTGCAATTCAACCGTTGTTAGAAAGGGTTATTGGTGGTAACAGTAACAAATCTATTTTTTTCCCAGAAGGAAGTTATGGCGTTAATTTAGTCTTCAGATTTGAAACTCCAAATATATTAGGTCAAGGTAATTCTTCGACCAAAATATCTTCATATACAAATGATGGGTACGCTTTTACTTATACCAGGAACTATAACTGGGTTCCAAGGGAAATAAAAGATCTTGAAATTATTGGAAATACAGCACTTACAAGAAACGGTATACAACTTGGTCCTGAAATATATGGAAAATTCGACGAACAATGTAATGGATTAAGAGCTATTAATATTAATTTTGTAAATTTAAACATCGCTATTCTCAAAAGATATGGAAATATCGGTAACTCAATAGAACATTGTAATTTTACTACATGTAATTATCATTACAAAGCAATAGGATATGGAAATAGCGTAACCGCTATTGCTAATATGCATACAGGATGTGACACTTTCTACAAATGTCAACTCGATAGTTCCAAAATTGCATCAATCTATGTCGATGGTCGTAATGTTGGAATCAATGGTATGCATATCATTAGAGATTGTATCTTTGAGTACAATTTAGGTTACGCGATTTATGTAAAGAATTACGATAATGAAAATCAGCTTCATGGTCCAATTGGGTTTATTATTGAAAATTGCTGGTTCGAAGATAATGCTCAATCAGCTCAAATCACAATTGACAACACTTTAGTTACTCCAAGAAATCTATATTTTAACACCGCTAACGCAACTTTTGTTAATTCTGAAATAGCAAATATTGAGCTTATTCACTCGAGAATAATCTGTAAAAATAGTGGAATAAAATCTTTTAAAATTGGCAGTCGCAATGAAGAAGGGGTACTTAAAGATAACTTTTCATCAATCATTTTTGAAGGTGTAGATTTCGTCAAAGACGTTCCATTTTATGTAAAAAACCCTTTGTATATCAAACAATCAATTCCGACATCAGTTTTTTGTATTTCAGCACAAAGAAACACTATTTGCTATTCAGATAAAAATATAATCTATTCAGATTCATATTCTACTCGAGAAAACATTTTCTGTTTGGGTGTCTCGGGTGTCAATGTTGGTAAATTAGTTAGAGATGGGACTTTGTTTGGTAGAAGTTTGGAGATAGATATTAACGGTAGCAATAACAATCAAGACATTGTTTTTGATTCGTCTAGTACTATTATAATTCCAAAAAACAAATACATATTCTGGTCTGTCGATGTCAAAAAGATAAGCGGAGATGATATCAGCATGTTTCTTCTCAATGCCACTTTTACAACATTTACGGTAAAATCACTTAATTGGACAACCTTAGTTGGACTGGGCGATACTATTGGTTCTGCTAGTGATATTACAGTCAATTTTGTAATGTTTACCAAAAATTTGACAACAAAATTTAGGCTTACGTGTTTGCAGATTTTAGCATTTGATACCTTACAAGAGTTGCATGAATACGTTGATTCGTTAAAATTCACAATTAAAACTGAAAAACTAATTTCGTCAGGATTAGACTTCCCTAGCATGGGAAACTACAATAAAGGTGACCTCATCTACAATTCCAACCCAACATCTGGAGGTTATGTCGGTTGGATCTGTACCACCGCAGGTGCTCCAGGAACTTGGAAAGGCTTTGGG
>JAYTWQ010000114.1:0-11115 GCA_043743355.1 bacterium
TCCGCAAGTGTTTGGAAAACCAACATTTATGATTGATTTTGAAAAACTACCACAGCTACTTGTCCTTCTAAACCAAAAACTCTTGAAGTGACAAAACAAGAAGCGATTCAAATAATTCAAACCAAACTAAATAGTCAAGAAAATTCAAAAATTATTATTACCCCTTCTCCTTTATTATTAAACTAATCAATTCCACCACCACGGTGGTTTTTTAAAGCAAACAACCCAACCACAATGCTAGAACAATTATTCATACCTGCTCCAGAACTTGTCCAACCGAAGTCTCCAATTGCAATAGTTCAAGAGATTAGATCAAGTCGCAAAGGCTTTCTTTTGGCTCAGACAAATCCTAAAGAAAAACCCAGAACCCAGACAATTGAGATTCCAGCAGATTATACGGTCATTTTATGTCATAAGGACTATATTTGTATTTCCAAGACTCAATACAACGGGCAACCTGTTGCTCCATCAACCGTTAATTCGGTTCCGCAGGCAACAATAACTAGCCCTAATCCGAATTTTAATCCTAATCAGCAACCTAACATCAATCAGTTCAATCCGACCTTGAATTCATCTTCAGGGCAGTCCGCTGCACAGTTTGGCTCTGTTCCTGGAGGTTCTGGTCTAAATCAACAGTTTAGCCCGTCTCAAGGCTACAATCCTTCAATTGGACAGCTTGGAGTTGGTGGACCTTTTCGCAAGATAATGAACGAGGCAGGATTAGAACCAATATCAATTTAGGTGTGAATATGGGTGTCAGTTGGTAGTTTGATCAAATATATTGAACACTTTTTATGTTATCCTTATCCATTTTTCACGTCATCCTCAGTTTGACTGGGGATCTCATTACTTAAAACGCGTTGTAGGTTGTTGGGGATTCTCGATCAAGTCAGGAATGACATTGGGTAAACGGTGTTAATTTTTGCTTCAGTTGAAATTTGCTTTTGAGAGCCGGGGGATTCTGAAACGAGTCCAGAATGACAGTATTTTATCAAGTAAAGTCATGATTCAAAGCCAATTTGCGTAAAACAAAATATTGTGATATACTACAAAAATAAATGAATAATTCCAGCATTACTTTTAGAACTTTATTTCAGAGATACCTTGCTACTTTCTCGCTCCAGAGTAGGATTCCAGCCATATTCAGTTCCCGTTCAGTAAGTTTTAACTACATCAAGAATTTTTATTTTATCAATCCAGTTTTTGATATAGAACTCAAAACCAAACTGAATTTTCAAAACCGCCTGTACACATTCCAGCATAATTACGAGATTGATAGATTAGTTGCCCAAAAATTCGCCAAATCTGACTCTGTGGCAACAGATAGTCTTGAAGTCAAGTTTTACAGAAAAGGGTTGGAACTCCGTAAGATGAAGCAGAAATTACAAGATACGATTGCTTTTGATTCGCAATCCAAGAATTATAATTATATTGGACTGAATCATTATCTTGTTTCAAAGGGTGGACAAAAAGAAATGTATAGCAACTTCTTTGGGCTTTCGGATGAAGACAGGTTAGGGCATCTCTTGATCTCTGGTAATGCTGGATTCGGTAAGAGTTCGCTAATGAAAAATATGATTTTGCAAGACATGCAGAATGGTTTGGGTGGTGTGTGGATTAGTAACGACAGGGATAACACCACTGAGATTCTCAACAAAATTACGAGTTATCGAGCTCGAGATATAATTTATCTAAAACCTAATGATGCTGATTTTACTTTTGGGATTGATCTTTTTGATGGAGCGAATCAAGACACGATTATCGAGACTGTCATTGATATATTCAATAATATTTGGCAAGGTGAACAGACCGATAAAATTAGTTATTTTTTGGAGCCAATTCTACATTTGATACTCAAGAATCCTAATTTGGTTGGGTTTTCGGAATACCAAAAAATTATTCGGGATTCCAAATTCCGTAATCAACTTCTCGAGAATTGCACAGATCGTAAGGTTCTGGAGTTTTGGAACAATTACAAAAAATCTGACGAAGCTGACATGCAGTCCACTTTGATCAAGCTAGAATCGATTAATAGGAATCAGATTATTCGTGATGTAATAGACAATCAAGTTCGCCGAATCCGAATCGGAGATGTTTTGAACGATAACAAGATTTTAATTTTAGATCTTTCTGAGTTACCCGATGGGAATGTCTCTGCAAGATTTCTAGGCAATCTAATTCTCAAGAAAATTTCGCAACTATGTAACGAACGCAATCGTGAATCGAGCAAATTATTTATAGTTTATGTCGACGAATACTCCAGTTATTCTGGTGAAGATTTGTTCTCCAAGGTTTCTAACCTCCGCAAAAATAATGTATCGCTCGTATATTCGCAACAAGGAACATATGACAAAAAAGAAAAGATAGAAGTTGGCGCGGTCTGTTTCGGTTCTTTTGTGAATCGTGTGACATTCAATACTTCGGATCCATATTCTCGGTTCGTTAATCATGATGAAGCACTGGAACTAGACAGCTTAATCAAGAATTTACCCAAACTAACGTGTCTTTTTGAAGGTGTAATCAATGGTTTCCCTATCAATCCAATCTTATTTGATGTTGTGCAGGATATTTTTGAGCTCCAACATGATAATTCGAAATTAATTAATTCACAAGAGCAATTTTATCATAAATCTCTAAACAAAACAATGAAAGCTTTGAATGAATCTCAAAATATAAAATCCCCCGCTTTGACGAATTTAGAGCAAAACAAAAAGATTGTATTTTCGAATTCAACTGAAACCAAAACTCAACCAGAAAATCCTTTTTATGCTGAATTAGTTGGCAAATCTGCAACACAATTGCGTGAGATTATTCAAGAGTTAGAAAAAAGCATCAAGTTTGATTCGACAGGAAAAGCTAGGAAAAATAAATTGAACAGTCCACGGCGAAAAATTATTGAAGACAGGATTGCAATTGCTAAGGAGGTTTTGGATAGAGTCTTAATATTGATTCGTTGTTAATTTATTATTGCTGTAACTGGCATTTAGATTCAAGAGCTAGGGGATTCTGAAACAAGTTCAGAATGACAGTAGTGGACGGTTTGTTTGATCTATGTAGGTTTATTTTCAAATATATTAATTAATTGAAACGTCGTAAATTAATCAGCAAACTAAAATGGTTCGTAAACTTCACCGCTACTTTTTGAGATAAGCGTTCCAATCAAAACTCTTTCAAAGCCTCCAGAATCGCTCCAAATATTAGTTTGGTAATCAAGATTTTCTAACAAATTTTTGGCTTTTTGAATATTCCTTGGATCGAGTTCGAATACAACTTGTTGTGGTTTTGTTTCAAAATCTTCTAATTGACACAATACTTTTTTGAATAGATCTAATCCATCCTCTCCAGAATATAAGGCTAGGTCTGGTTCGTATTTTACGTTGTGTTCATTCTGTTTGTCTTTATCTTGAATTGGTAGATAAGGAAGGTTGGCAACTAAAGTCCAACTTTTTTTGTCGAATGAATAACCCCAGTCGCTATGCGACAGCCCCTTATCAAGGGGCAACCTATAAAAGTCATTTTCAGCTTGAGTTAGGGTATTTTCACAAAAAAACTCAATTTTACCTTTTAATTCAGAATCAGAAAGTCCATCGGACAAAAATAGTTCTATATTGTTTATGTTATTCAGTTCTATATTTTCTTTTGCAATTTCCAAAGCTTGAGAGGAGATATCAACACAAATAACTTGTTCATAAAATCTTGACAAATACAAACCAATTACTCCACAACCGCAACCTAGGTCGATTAATAAAGAATTTTTATTTTTTTCAAGTTTTGTTGTAGATTGTTGGGGATTCTGAAATGAGTTCAGAATGACAGTGTTTTTACTTACTTTGGCAAGGTTTTTAAATTCTAAAAGCCATTCTTCTGTTTCTGGTCTCGGAATAAGTACGTTTCTGTTTAACTTTAATTTCAAACCTAATATTTCAATCTCTCCCAAAAGATAATCTAGTGGATATCCAGATTTTAACATCTTAATTTGCCCTTGTAATAATACATTTTGTTCAGCGTTCAAACTTTTCTTCACCCCAAAAAGTTCAGTAACAGGAACACCACGAATTTTGGCTTCTAATAATTTGATTTGGTAGTCGAGCACAATTTATCTTTGACAAAAAAAGGTATTTTAGCAAGGTTTGAAGATAGTATGCAACATTTTGAACTACCGCCAATTCACGGCAAAAGAGACTTTAAGAACAATTCATTGGTATCAGTCGATCAGCTCAATCAATTAGGAATTGAACATATTATGACTAGGGCAGGGAACATCAAGAAAAACCCCTTAAAGTACAACAAACTAGCCAAAGGTAAGCTTCTTTACAGTCTTTTTTTCAAAAGCTCAACTCGAACTAGATTCAGCACAGAGACAGCCTGGATGAGACTTGGAGGAACAACTATTAATCTGTTGGGTTCAAGTGATAGTTCGATTTCAAAAGGGGAGACTATGGATCATACGCTCAAGATGTTTGGTGGCTATGAACCAGAGTTTGTGGCAATTAGGAGTGACGAGGAATATGTAGCACACAAAGGCAGAGAAATGTTTCCTGATATTAGCTGGATAAACTGTGGTGACGGTAACAACGAACATCCTACTCAGGCTATGCTTGACATGTTCACACTTTTTGAAAAATTTGAGGATTTGAGTAACCTAAAAATTGCATTTGTGGGTGATATCAGGCATGGTCGAACTATCAAATCACTAGCGAAAGTTCTTAATATTTGGGGTTCTAAAATGGTTTTTGTTGCTCCAGAATCATTGCATGACAAAGAAGAATTTGACGAATTAGGAATCTCATATGACCAGCGAGACATAACTGAACTTAATAATATAGTTAATGAAGTTGATGTAATTTATGCAACCAGGCCACAACTTGAAAGAATGTCTGATTTTGACAAAAAACTTTACTCCAAAGGAGTATATCAGATAACACCAGAATTAATGAAAGATTCGTCAGCAGTAATTATGCACCCTTTGCCTATAGATTCTACATTACTTCCCGAAATTCATCCTGATCTCGACGCCGATCCTCGTTCTATTTATTTTGAACAAGCTGCCAATGGTCTTTGGGTTCGTATGTCACTTTTTAGTCTTTTGATGGGTATATAAGTAATATTAACTAATATAAAAGTGAAGTTGTAGTCACCATTTGTCAAAAGGCCGGTGCAAGTCAGGCTTCGTGATGGTAGGCTCGGACCAAAGGAGTTAGAGCGTCAGCAATGGGGGAATTAAAAACGACAAGTTCACCAAGGCTTAAAATGATGTAATTTGACATTTTTTGGGAATCTACAAAGAATTAAATTCTATGAAATTAAACTGGAACCCTTCGATAATGTACACAGCCCTAATTCAGAATCCCAAAACAAAGTGGATTACAATTTTTTTGACTATTGCTTACGTGATTTCGCCAATTGATTTAGTTCCTGATTTTATACCAATTGCTGGACTAGTTGACGATGGACTACTAATATCTTTTTTGGTTATCGCACTAAAGGAGGTGAGTAGAGTCAAATTGAAGAAGTAGATAATGATACCACTCTAATCATTTATACTCTTCTTTTATCAATCTTGCACAAGAAAAATATCAAATTCAAAACTTAGTTTTTTTATCCCAGACAATCACCAGAAAAAATTTAAGTTTGATTGTAAAAGCTGATATTGGTTTAATCTATAATTTTGATATGAATCTACACTAGTCATCCTGAGCTCTGTTGTGGATTCAACACACACTGCTGTAACTCCAATTTGAAGTTAGATTTTAAATTTTTGACTATTACTCAAACTCTACTATAATCGTCTTCGAACCTCTCAATATCATCTTCTCCAGTGTATTCTCCGACTTGGACTTCGATAATTACTAATGGAACCTTGCCAAAGTTCGCGAGTCTGTGCATTTTTGTTGCTGGAATGTAGCAGCTTTCGTTAGGCATCAAATCAAACATCCAGTCTTTTTCTACTTCATTTTTGCGGACTTCGACTGTAGCTGTGCCGCTAACTACAACCCAATGCTCTGATCGGTGTTTGTGGCTCTGTAAAGACAACCTGGAACCAGAATTAACTACAATTTTTTTGACTTTAAAGTTAGGTTTGTCTTCTAATACATAATACAAACCCCAAGGTCTTACTCCTACCTCTAAATATTGATCTTCTTTTAGTTCAGAAGGAACATTTTGTAATATCGCTTGATCTTCTAACAAATTATTCATATTAATCAGGTTTATTTGGACACTTTCTCAAGACTTGGCTTGGTTGTATAAGTATAATTGGTTATGATTCTAACTGAGTCTTTGCTAGGAGCTGCTTTTGCAGTGGTTTTGATATTAAAAATTCCAGGTAAAAATATAATTAAAAGACTTAGGATAGACAAAAACAAAGTGGAAGGTAAAATTACTTTACTCAAAAAATCAGTATATTTTTGTGTTTTGATATTACCTCTAGACTTAGTCTTTTTGACATTCAAAGTTGAAGGTTTAAAGTAGGTGTTTTGTTGTTTTGAAACAGGTTTTGGTGATGGTTTGTGTCGAATTCGTATTGCCATAATTCTATTGTATTAGCAAAGTAATAAAAAACTTATACACACTTTTTGTCAAGTATTATTTTGGATTGATTTATCTATTTTTCATACACTTTGTCAATATTATCTGCAAAACTAAAAATCTTTTTTTCCAGAGTCGGTTCTTTGAATCTCAAAAAATTGGCTGCTAAAATCGTCGAAATAGGGATTGCTAATATCAAACATGTACTTCCTACAAGTGTTCTAATTAGTTCTTCGGAGATTATTTGGTTGTTAAGAATAACCCAAAGTGGACTAAAGTTAAGTGTCGTGAATGTCAAAAGTAGTGGCATCGAAGTTCCAACGTAGGCAAGAGCAAGGGTATTAATAAGTGAAATAATATGTTCTTGTCCAATTCTAATTCCAGAAAAAAATAACTCTTTTGATGTCATTTTGGGATTAGCTTTGGAGATTTCTTCAACTGCTATTGCCTGTGCAGTTGTAACATCGTCTAGAATTCCAAGGGAACCGATTACAATTCCAGAGATTAACAATCCTCGAAGATTCAGTGTGCTAGTAATTCCGTTACCTTTGAGATGAAAAGCGTCATCACTTCCGAATCCAGACAGTAGTGAAAAGTCGACTGCCCAGTTAGCAACATAAAGTGTAATTAGAATTGTAATTACCGTTGCAATCATAGAAATTGTAGTTCTCTTGTTGAATCCGTGAGCTAAGTAAAGTGAGGTTGAGGCAATCAACAGACTGACTACAGCGGTGAGCCAAAACAAATCCGCCCCAAGTAGAATCTGGGGAATCAGTAATTGAATAATGACAATAATTGTAAAGACCAATCCTAAAACAGATGACAGACCTCTAATTCCAGCCATAATCAACATGAAGATGAGGAATAATACTCCAATAATTATTAGATTTTTGACTCTGAACCTGTCTTCGACCATATAATAAAATGTATCCTTGCCATCCTTCTTCGTATCGCCTCGAACAACAACTTGATCTCCAACCTTATATTTTTGATTAGGGTCAGAAGAATCATAATACACAACAGTATCGATGCTTTTCTTTTCATTACCTAAAGTTACTGCAATTTTTTGTTGTGCGGTTTTGTCTCCTTCATATTGGCTGTTGAGGTAATTGTCGTCTTTGGCTTCTGTTATTGTTCCAATGTCATAAGTTGTACCAATACTATATTGCGCGTATGGACTTTTGCTTCTAATTTCATCCAAGCCTTTTCCGTTAATAATACCAAAGATGGTTGGAGCTATAAGAATTAATAATACAGAAACTGCAAAATGTGTTAGGTTAGTTTTCCAATTTTGTTTTTTGTCATGTCCAGCTAGACAACCAAGGCAAAAGTGGTAACCTTCTGCGAGTGGATTAAGTTTGATTTTTTGGAATTCTGGTTTTTGATTATCTTGAGTCATTATTTAATGATAAGAGTAACAAAAAATTTGGTCAATTTAAAGTGCTAGTTTTTTGACTAAAAAAACATAAAGAAATAAAATTCGAGTAACTTAATTTGCTAATTTATGTCCAAAATAATTATCGATCCACTCCAAAAAGTATTAGTCAAACTGGAAGAAATTCTGTCTATGCCAAAGGATGAAGTAATTCGAGATGCTGCAATTCAAAGGTTTGAATATTCATTTGAATTATCATGGAAGACCCTCAAAAGATTTCTTAGAGAAGTTTATAATCAAGATGAAGAAATATTTTTGGATATGCTCAAAAAATCAGCAAAACTTGGTTTGATCGACAATCCATTGTTGTGGAATGAGTGCCGTAAATACAGGAATTATACTTCTCACAACTACAGCGAAACTGGTGCAGATTTGACTTATAATCAGGCAATTATATTTCTACCTTTGGCAAAACAAATGTTAAGTAATTTGCAAAAAATAAACCTAAATTCAAATGAATAAAGTCCAAAAAATTGATTTATCGCAAAAAATATTGAATATTTTAAAAACTGAAATAAAAAAGGAATTGCCAGAATGCAAAATTTTAATTTTTGGCTCAAGAGTACGGGGAAATGCCAAAAAATATTCTGATGTTGATATTGCACTTATTGATTCCGAAAGAATTCCTACAAAAGTTCTGATGAGATTGGTCGAGACTCTGAATCCAAAAATTGATTATGCCATTGATATTATTGACTATAATTCTGTATCTAACGAGTTTCAAAAGATCATTGACGAGACTGGCGTAAAAATCGAGGATTAAACCTCACAAACAACTTCAAAGCCACGCTTAGAGTTATCAATAACTCCATTAGAACTACCAACAACTGCAATCGCAAAAATTTTACCATTTGCAATTTTTTTTCTCTTTAATTTTTTGGCAACCACTGCAAAGGTTGATCCAGAACCAACCGCATCGTCGAGCAACAATATATTCTCAAAACTTGAGTTCATTTCTACAACGATGTTTTCTGCATTTAGAATCCTATCTTTTGCAATTTTAATGGTTTTTTGCGGAACTGCAATATCATTGATTAGTTTTTTGAGTTTGATAATTGGAATATTGAGATCAAGATATTTTTTGAGTTCGCACATGAATTGAGTTTCACGATGAATTGTTGGAGGAACGAATGCAACTGCAGAAATGCTGTTTTGTTCGATAAATTGTAGTATTTTGGGTTTTACAATCTCACAAACTTGATTGATCAAAAATTTGTTTTGAGTTTGTTTGCCGTAGAACATCAGATTCCCGAGCTTGGTTTTACCAAATCTTTCAATTGCATAAAAGTCACAATAAAAAACCTTTTCAATATCAGTATATTGCGGGAATGTCGTTTTGAATTTTTTGGTTGCGTCGATTAGTGCATTGGGTTCAAAGTATTTTTGATATTTTTGAGAAGTATTAATATATTCAAAACGCAATTTTGCATACTCCAAAAAACTAATCTCGGAATTCATCCTGTCTGACCATTCAACTAATCCTTGATCTCCACCATATATATGACCGTCTGGCGAAATATATAGGTAATTCTTATTAATGAATTCTATACTTTTGGCGTATTCCTCAACTGAATAATCTTGTTTTACGATTCTGGAATTTTCAAAAAGAATGCCGTTAATTGTATCATTTAATTTTTGACTTGTGCTTATTATTGAATTTGCAACATTCTGATACAAATAACTTAGATCAGTGGATACCTTGTTAACTGCTTCGTCTATCAAGTATACAACATCAAGACTAGACCCTTTTTTGATAATCGAACCTTCTTCCAAAAGTCTTTTGAGATTATTGTGAACTGTTTGTTGGCTTATTTTTGTTTTGGTTATTATCTCAATCGGTGCAACTTCATAGTTTTCTTTGATGAATTCTAATATTTGCTCTCTATAATTCTTTGTGTTTGGAGTTAACATAGTCAAAATATAGATTATGAAATTGATTGTGTCAAATTGATTTCACCCTTCAAAAATTGAACTCGAAATGTAAAATAAGATATAGAAACAGAATCCAAATTAAAACTATCAGAATAGCAAAAAATGAATTTGAACCGTTCTTAAACATATTATTCCGAACTTTGTCCTGTACTTTCAAAACCAAATTTTTAGGTACGAATTTTAGAATTATCAAGATTATAGTTGGAACAATCAAAAGATCATCGAGCTTTCCAAAAATAGGAATAAAATCTGGAATAAGATAAATTGGGCTCAAAAAATAATAAACACCAAATAAAGAAATTATTTAATGATAAGGGTAGATCTGGATCTTTGACCAAAAAACAAAGTAACTACATAATATTTTATTTCTACGAAATTTTTTTAGAATGATTATTTAATTTTCTAAGAATTTTTAACTTCCACCCAAAGTCTTTCTGCCATAATTAATTTGTCCTCAAAGACCTTGAACCCAATCTGCCAAAAATCTGTTGATTCAATGTCAAGACCTAGTTTGTTGAGCATATTCGCAGGAGTTTCAGATCCGCCCATAGATAGAATCTCAAGATATATCTTCTTTTTGTCCTCATCCTGCTTTACAATTTCATAGATTGCGTTGGAGGTTAATAATCCACTGGCGTACACGTAGTTATAAAAAATATAAGTAAAATGTGCAACTGACTGCCAAGTGTATTGACACCCTTCTGGATAAACGAAAGAGTCTCCAAATACATTAATATAATGCTCTTGCATCCAAAGATCTCTTACTGTTTCTGCGCTAATAGTACCATTTTCTCGGTACATTTCGTGCATCCTTTTTTCAAATGTATATCGACCAACGCCTCCAACATAAATATTTAGAGCTTCTTCTTCAACTTTTTCACAGATTAGTTTGAGTTTTTGCTTTTTATCTTCAATCTGGTTGAATAGTTTGTCAAAAACTACAGTTTCGCAACAAAGTGAAGCAATCTCAGCCATCGATAAAGGATAGTTAGAATTGAATGTAGTTTGCTTTTCCTCGGTCAAAATAGAATGGATTAAATGTCCCATTTCATGTGCTACGGTAGAAATATCTCCGATCTTGTATTTGTAATTACATAGAATCACTGGATGATAACCTATCGCAAAATTGGACATGAAAGCTCCTCCGTATTTTCGTTTTCGTGGTTCTGCATCTATCCAATTCTTTGCAAATGCCTCGGTTGCAATTTCCCCAAACCTCG
>JAYTWQ010000115.1:0-4476 GCA_043743355.1 bacterium
TACTCGAAACAGTACCAACTTTGACATAATTAAGGTTACCTTCGTCAAAACTTTGTTTTGCCACTCCCTAGATAGGGAGAATTTTAATTTTGATGTAAAGTTGATTAGGGATTGGGTATATCAAAATTTAGATCATTTATTTGCAGTTTATCAAAAAGTAATATAAAATATTCTTATGTCAGAAAATTTGTCAAATAATATTGAACAGCCCATAAACAATATTGTCCAATTTGAAAAAACTCCTAGGAGAATTATTAGAGATATTAATATTGCTCTTGATAATTTTTTTGCTGAATATGAAGATGTTCTAGTTCAAGACGATGATAATCTAAAACCACTTGTTATTGATACTTCAAAAGGTTCAGGTTATGAAGGTGATGATGAGTTAAATGAAGATTTAATCTCCAAAACAAGTAACGAATTTGAAGCAGCCAAAAAGCTAATTGAACAACTTTACGAGGATAATTCAATAGTTCATTCTAATGTTTCGGACTTGAAGTTATACGGCAAATTAGTAAATGCACGGACCAACTTTGCTCCATCAATTCTAGAATCTCAATCAAATATCAAGCCATTTAACAGAAAACATTAGTTCTTAATTTATGATCAATAAACTTATGATCTTATGTGGCAATCAAAATTACAAACACCTTCTCGACTACGAGTTCCAAAGTTCGTTTGTTATTCCAAGCATTCTGGTTCAGTTTTCCAAAAACCCACAATTTGCCAGACCTTTCTTTATTGTCAAAGAATTCTTTTATATTTGGCTTTAGGTTAAAAAAAGTTAATGGAATTTGGTTCACGGTTTTTAGTTTCAAATGTTTTTTTTCGTTACCGAGCCATTGGATGCTTGACAAAGATTGGTCAGATACTTCAAAAGCTAGTTGTGGCAAAGGAAAATCTTGCCCAAAAGGGTCGAGAGAGTCAATCTGTGTTAATAATTCCAAATCAATACCTTGCTCAGTAATCCAGATTATTTCTTTTTTGGCTGAATATTGTTTTAGTTCATCTGGAATTTGGATGGTCGTCTTTGAATCTGAATCTGAATCTAAACTAGAACCTTGCTTTGAAAGATATTTTGACATTAATTCTTTTGCGTTGCCCAAATTCTCTTTTTGAATAGAAAAACCAGCGGCACACGGATGACCACCAAATTTGTTAAAAAGTCCTGGAGCTTCTTCTTGACAAAGATTCATTGCATTCGGAAGATGGTAACCTTCTGGAGCTCGGAGACTAGCAGTATATGACATATCTTGAGCTTTGGGAACTTTGGTTGTTTGGTCAATATTTTGCGGTTATATTGCAATCTCTCATATTTTGATTCCGCTAAAGACATAATTCAACTTTAAGAACAAATGCGTTCCGTCATCTTCAGTAAAACGAAAGATCTGTTGGTTGTTCAATGCGAATAGTTTATTTTTGACCTATAATTCATAACAGATCTTTCGCTTGTCGTTGCGAGGCTACATTCGGGAAACCCGAATCAACTTCGAACTTGCTCAAGATGACGGCAAAGTATATCTACATTTTGATATTAATCGATTTTTTACTTTTCAGACTTGGGATATCGGATTTGCATTTTTGTCTTGATTACTCGTTCTCTAGATCCTAAAACAGGTTCAGGATGATAATATTTAATTTCTAATCCGAAATTTAAGATAAATTAAGTATAATAAAGCAAATCTATTCTAAACCAAAAAGTAATTCTTTCACAATTTTACTGATACTTTCACCTTCATATCTTCCTTTGCGATTGAGACTCAAAACATATTTGGACTCAAGTTTTGGGTCTTTTCTGGATTTTAGAATTATGGGTTTTAGCCCTACATTTTTGAAATAATTACAATAATCTGAATTATCTAATTCATTGCGTGATTTGTAGGGATTGGTTAGCCAGATGACTTTTTTGGATTGCAAAGACTGCGTGACACCTTCGAGATTCAGAATACTAACCCAATTCGTAATTGAACCAGAAGGAATTATAACACAATCGGATTGGTTGATTCTATCAAAAAGTTTGGTTAATTTTGTGATTGGTTTTTTGGTTCGAGTTGAGCTAAGATATACAGAATCAGGCAAAATTGGATTATCATGATGATCAATTCTATCTTCACCAATTAGCTTTACTAGGCTTATGTCTTTACCAATCATCACAGTTCGTTCGTTATATGCAAAGCACAAATTGATATTCTTTGGCAAAATTTTGATCTCATGATAATATTTGTTCCAGGCCTCTACACTTCCTGATTTTTTGAGGACAAAGCTATGAAAAACATAACCCACACAAAACTCTTTTTTGGAGCTGAGTTTCTTTTTATTAATAACAAAAAAATCGAAAGCTATACTAAGATAATCCACAAATTCTTTGATAAAATCATTACCAGCATTAATTAATTTCAAAAATTCTTCTGACTTTTCTTTCAAAATAATATAGTCAGACCCACGAAGATCAAAAAATTCAATGCCTGGAAACTTTTGCAAACTATAAAAATTAATCAATTTGTTAGGATCTCCAAAAGGCAAGAATGTTTCGGACTTTCCATTGAGCTTATTGTCCAAAAAATAATCCCCAAGCTTGAGCAACCTTCCCCACAATCCCTGTGAACCGCCCCAATCAGCGGTATGAAAAACCACATCAAAGTGACAGTCTTCGAGTTCAAAGAGTTTTTGGAGGGAGATCGTACCATGACCACCAGCTCCAAGAATTAGAATTTGCTTGCTTGTATTCATTGACAAAATTAAGTAAAGCTGGAATATTCAAAATATGTCAAACCTAAAAAATATTAACAAATTGAGAGTTGTCAAAAGAAACGACCGAGAATTAGTTGCCAATGTTAACATGGTTCTGTTGGGTCAAGAGTCAATGAAAGGAATTTTTTGGAATGTTGCTGGTGTTGATTATGATCCAGGCAAACACACGCTCAAGATTGGAATTACCACAGCCAACAACAAGCTCGGCACAACACTCGAAAAAATGCGAAAAAATGCGAAACTTATTGCGGACCATTTGTTTGAGGCTGGAGTTCTAAATTGCAGAGCAAGGGTTTATTTTACGTTACACAAAGAATCTGAAGACCAGTTGAGACTAGATAATTTACTTGATAGATTTGGACGAAGCGAAGAAAAAGAAGTAATTTTTAAATAATCAACAACCTGAATTATTTGTGAGATTTCTATTATTTACACCATTAGACGCTTGGTTGCTTATCAAATAATTATTTTAAAAATATATTGAAACTCAAGCAATTTGACTAAAATCGTGATATTTATACTCAATCTATTTTAAATTTCGGATTAGAAATTACCGATTATCATCCTGGACTTGTTTCAGGATCTAGAGAACGAGCAATCAAGACAAAAATGCAAATCCGAATTTCTTAGTGTAACCTAAGTCGTGAGTAAATTTAACTTGATTAATTGATCGAAGGAATAGGCTAGAACTGAGAGGTGTATTTTGATTACAAAACCATTAAGGGTTGTGGCATGTATTGTGGAAGTTAGCTTTTCTAATTGACTGAAAAAGGTTTCTACTGGTCGTCTCAAGATTCTGTTTGTGAGTTCTTGGTAATAATCTGAACTGCTCATTTGTTTGGTATTTTTCTTTCTTATTGGACTGACTTTGAAGTTGTAGTCTGGATTAGTTCTGATATGGTTTTCTAGTTCTTGATCGTTGTAGGCTTTGTCTCCTAAGAGTTCTGAGTTGGTTGGAAGGCTTAGATTGAGCGATTTTAGACAATCCAAATCTCCTGTTCGAGTTATATGAATAGAGTATTCTCTTGGAAAATTAAGACAATTGGTAATTGCGTTGAGTTTGAGACCGTAATAGTGTTCTCTTCTACAAGCAATATCCTCTGTAGTCTTCATCTACAACCTTTCTCATTTTTCCTGTGGATTTACTTTTTACTTTTTGTTTAGATTTGTGATTTTGAGCTAGATGACAATTAGAGATTCTGATGTTTTTACAAATTGGTATTGGTTTCGTGTCTATCTTGTAAATACTCCTTTCAATCTGTTTGAGTGGAAACCTATTATTCAAGCTCTGTTCTGCAAATCCTGCTATTTTCTCAACTAATACTGGAATGTAATCAATAACAGGTATCAGCCTTCTACCAAATTGACTTTTGCTCAACACACAGTCAAATACTTTCTCCCTCTCAAATTCTACAATTGTTTTTTCATGGTTATTATCATTATCCATTCCAGCCACTACAGCAAGACACAATATTTCTGATGTTGGCATCTGTACCAGCCAATGGTCTTTCCAGTCGATAGATTTTAAGAAATTGACAATTACTATCATTATGAGTTTTACCTTATCTTGGAGTTTGAGTTTGTAGTGCATACACCTCATTCTCCACTTTTTAATTTTTACTCACAACTTGGGTTACCATAACTCAAAAAGCAGATACAGCTTACAAATCTAAAAATCACCCTAATATCACAACCCCACACAAAAAACTTCCAAGAAAAAGAAAA
>JAYTWQ010000116.1:0-5551 GCA_043743355.1 bacterium
CTCTGGAGTCAAGTATGACCAATATGCCAAGTTTTGATCAATTAGATTCTGGGTGTGTTCGTGATAGATTGAAAGCCTTTGTGATTGGATATACGGTCCGAATTCTCCTTGTTGGTAGATTCCGTAGAAAGGGTCGGGTTGCGAACCTTCAATTGTTGTTGACGAGGGGTAATTATCATCTAGAATTTTGCTGTTGAAAGCTAGGGGATTCTTCGCTACGCTCTGAATGACAGTTTTTTGATTACCGTTCGAGTTGGGAATGACAGTGGTAGAGGCGGGTGTGAATAAATTAATTTTGGGCTGCAATGAAATACCTTCGTCGGCTCTTAGTCCGATTTGACCTAGGGCGTTGAGTAGTGTTTTGACCGCTTCGGATTGTAGCCTATTCCTATCTGTGTCTTCTAATCTGAGGTACCACACACCATCGTTAATAATTGCAAATAGTTTGGTAAAAAGTACAGTTCGGGCTGTGCCAATGTGAAGATATCCTGTTGGAGATGGAGCTTGTCGAGTTCGAAACATAATAATTATCTTTAACTATTTTTGATTTGGTGTAAAGTTTGTTTGTAGTTTTGGTATACTCGAAACAGTACCAACTTTGACATAATCAAGGTTACCCTCGTCAAAACTTTGTTTTGCCACTCCCTAGATAGGGAGAATTTTTTAGAACTGAACCTACTCTTTAGAATTAGGAAGGAAGTAAACCTTAGGTGAGAATAATTTGGAGTTGAAATTTTAGATCCTCAGTCAAGCTGAAGATGACGAACCTAGATTGTTGACTACCTGTCTCTAGGAACATTCATATATTCTAGTGTATATCTCATCATTTCACTAAAGAAGGTTGGGAGGGTCGTGGATGAATAATTGTTGATCCCGCCTGGTTTTGGCTCTGCTAGTTTGATTGCTACAATGTAACGACTATCACCTGTATTATATCCTATAAAGGTGTGGTCATATAATCCTCTATTAGTATTGCAGGTTGCATCACATTTTGTAATAGTTCCATCTTGATTGATTATTGGTCTAGATATCTGGGCAGTTCCGGATTTGACTGCGACTCTAAAGCCATTAACCATTGATTTGGTTGGACCATTCCCCATAAACCCTTCTTCGGCTGCAGCTACCATATAATTAGTCACATTATCAGCTGCATTTTTGGAGATTATCTCTTCGTCTGGCAGTCGATTAAGTCTATTTTTGGCAGGGACGCAGTTGCCATCTGAGACACCGTTATCAATTGTGCCATCATAACACTTTATCTCTGAAATTAATTTTGGTTCAACTAATGTTCCTCCATTTGCGAGTGCACTATATCCACGAACCATCTGTAATAACGAAGCGCTGAACCCTTGTCCAAAACCTTTATTGGCCCAACAAAAAGAGCAATTAATGTCTGTATCAAATGATCTAATATCTCCATTTGTATCTTCTAACAGGTCAACATCGGTTGTTTGTCCGAATCTGAATTTTTTTTCGAGATAATAAAATAGATTATCGCCGCCCATTCGATCTGTAATTTCGGCAATTCCAGTGTTAATAGAATCTCTAATAATTTCCTTGAGTCCAATCGGTCCAAAGTCTTTCCAAGTTACATTATTGGCATTAGTTATAGATAACTTTCCTCCTTTTACGGAAGTATCTTTGAATGGTTTTCCATCTTTGTTGTAATCTATGAACTTAAAATTCGAATCTACACCATACTTTTTGCCATCTTTTGGATGCTGGTTAAGGTCAATTGCAGACGCTACTGTAATAGGTTTCATAACCGATCCAACCTCAAAATCATTTCCAGTGCAGCTATTAAGGAAGGCTTTAGAATTGGTTTCGAAGTATTGGCTATAAAAATTAGGATCAAAAAATGGGTAAGATGCCATTGCTAGAATTTTACCAGTCTTAGCTTCAGTCACCATAACACAACCATCTTTAGGTGTACCTACGGAGTTAGTGTTGAACCTCACAGCCTCTTCCAAGATCGTTTCGGCTTTTTTTTGCAAATTCTTATCAATATTTAGATAGATATCAGCTCCGTTTTGAACCTGATTATTTTTGGTTTTGCTTGAATCAGTCAAGTCTTGATTGCCCAATTTTCTACCATTTAATCCAGCTAACAGTGAACAGTACTTTTGTTCCAATCCGCCACTTCCTAGATAATATCCACTTTGTAACATTGTTCCCCTTGCTTCATTGTTATTGATAATATCCTCACATCCAGCCCATGTTTTGGTTTCTTGATCGTTCGATTTGAACTTTTTGGTATAGCCTAGTGTATGAGCCAATGTCTTGTTTTCTGGGTACGTTCTGAATGAATTATCATCAGTTCGAAGCCAAGAATCGAAGCCATAGTTTTTTTTGAGTTCTTTGTCTGAAAGTAGGTTATTGACGCTGCTAGACTCTTCCTCGGTTATTCCTTCTTTGATTTTGGCATACCTAATTTGTTTTTTTGGATCAGATTCTTCTTGTCCAGACACTAATTTGGATACATCTTCTAATAATTTTTTGTAATTTAAATTTGTTCTTGAAGACACAATTTGTAGCATTTCTTCAAGGCTTTGTCCATGCTTGATTTGCTGTCTAAGTTGGTGAGGGTCAATGCTAATTTCTGCTCTAGTCTGATTTGTAGCTAATTCTATATTTTTTATGCCTTGACTTATATCTCGATAAAATATTTTGCCACGCTTAGCTTCAATTGGCTCTCCAGCAAAGTTTTTGATATTCTTTTTGTCACTGAATGCACTAGAAATGACCTGTAAATTAGCTAGATTCAACATCATAACAAAGAACAGAAATCCAAAAGTAAACTTAATTGTATTCTCTCTAATCATAACCCAGTTTGCAAACCATTTTATTTGTTTTCCAAAAATCCACACGAATGGAAGAGTCAAAACCCAAAACACGCTTAAGATAACACCAAAAGAAACTCTAGATAGAGCTATAATTCTACTGATAGTCCCTCTATCTTTGTTTACTTCTTTATTTTTATTAGAATTATTTTTAGACCTGAAGAAAGATTTATTTTTCTCATTTTTTTTGGTTGTTGTAGTTTCTTTGGTAACAAAGTTATCCTTTTGAAAAGATTTTCCTATTGATTTGTAATCTTTAGTTTTTGGCATATTAGAATAAATTTTGATTAGTTAAATTTTGACAATTTTGGCTTTCTTGTACAATTAGAGTAACCGTGAATCCAGCTCTGGCATATAGCTCTTGAATAGCTTTTTTGGCATTTTCATTCGCTTTGATTGATATTCCATTTTCACAAGCACCTTCTGAAAGATACTTTTGAGCTTGTGCAATTGCTTCTTTTTTTATTTTCTCGTCCGCCTCTCGGTTTTTGTTAGAGTCAAAGTTTTGAATTTTGTATAATAATGTACTGGAGTTGTTGAGAATGGCGAGTTTGTCAGCTGCTAATTCCGTGCTAAAAATCTCTGGAGCTGGAAGTCTGATCGTCAAATTATCACCAATAATCTCAATGTCTGTATCTTTAATTTTACTTGTGTCAATCCCAGCAATTACTTTGCCTGAAACCTGGAATCGCTGATCTTTTCTATTTTCTATACTTACTCCAAAGATTTTGAGTTCTCCAAAATCTAGCTTGAGGTCGAATTCTCTCTGGACATCCTCTGAGATTGTTTCTATTCGATTGAGTGATTTGACTTGAGTAATAATAACTTGTCTGTCTGGAATTGTAGATATACTTTGTGACCCTTGCTTTACTATATTCTTTATAGGATTAAAATTCATGAACGCCAAGATACCTCCTGTTGCAAGAAGAATTAGGATTAGAATTGGTAGAATATTTTTGAACATTATAATTATATAACACCATTCTTCCAAGAATTTGTCAAACTAATTTTTTAGTTATTGAGTTTTACACTGTACTCGCAATTTATTTCCTTTTTTATCAACTATAATTACTTCGCTTGCTCGTTGCCTTTTGCAAAGATTTTCGGGAGTTTGTTGACTATTTACTCTTAATCTGTTTCGCAAATTCCTGTAGCCTTCTCTAATTGCTCTACCAGTTTTCCTCCCAGCATTTTTGATATCTTCTACAATGGTTGTTTCAGTTAATGAAAGTTCAGTTTGATTTGGACTAGATAGAATTTCTGGTGAATTGATTTTGGCTTCTGCAATATTGGCTGGTAATAAAGTTGCACCCGTAACGAATATTGGTACTAAAAATTGGTTAAAGCTGTTTTTGGACATAAGAATATTTGATTTAAAAGTAAGTGAAGATTAATTTTGATAATAACTCAACTTTGTGCCAAGAAAATTAATTTTATACCGAAGTTAGGAAGTTTAGTCTTGCCTTCTTTTTAGTATTATTATATTTCCATTTTTATCTTTTACTTTAATAAATGTGTCCCTATTATTATTTCTGTATGGATGATTATATTCAGAGTTTGCATACCCTCTTTCTCTTCTATACTGTTCTCTTTGCTCCCTTTCTCTCTGATCTCTAATTTCTTGTGCTCTTTCATTATGCCTTCTAACTCGTTCGGTGTTTCGTTCATTATATCGCCTCATATTTTCTTGTCTTTCTTGTTCTTGCTGATAGTAATCATGATTTCTCCTCCTACTTTCATGTTCCTGTATTGAACTAGGTCTGGGACATGGTTTTATTTCATAATATTCATAATTCTGAGCATTAGCTGGTAACACGATTCCTCCTGCTAACACTGTTCCAAATGCCAAACCTAAGGCTTTGTTTCTATTTTTATTATTGGTCTGAGATTTGGAACTTGTGTCGACGTCAATACTTTCAATTAGAGTTTCGTTTCTAGAGTTTCTTTGGTCAAAATTAGTCATAAAGAGTGTTGTTAAATAAAAAAATAGGTAGAAGTATATCTACTTACATTCAGTAATTCATACTTTTTGAGAATTGTCAATGGATGATATTTTGCTCGAATTGAAGTAAGATAATTGGTCAACTTTTACATTTTTATGTTAGTTTTAGCTGAATTTTCACTTTTAATGATTTCTATTGAAGCTGAGGATGACAATTTTTAAAGCCTATAAATAAATATTTACATCTTTCCGCCGAATTTGGCATTAGTGGCATTTTGTAGGACGCTAGAAATGAATATTGAATTAATTGAATTGATTTCGGTGTGTCTAACTCTTGCACTTTCCAAAAGTTTAGATAATAATTCAGCTAGATTAATTCCTGTCTTTTCCCATAGGTGAGAATAGATTGTGCCTGGTAATGTATTAACCTCATTGACAAAGAATTCTTCAGTCTCACGATCAAACAAAAAATCAACTCTAGCAATTCCACTACAACCAAGAATACTGAATACTTCTTTAGCTGTTGCTTGAATTTTGGTAGTAATGTCGTCTTCTAGTGGTGCAGGGATTACGATGCTTTTTTCATCTCTTCCTGTCTGAGCTCCGCCGTCTTTGAGATATTTGTCATCGTAACTAAAAAAATCTTTGGTATAACTAGATCCCTGAATAAATGATGAAATTAGTTCGTTGTGACCGATTACGCAACAGGTAAGATCCACCATATTAGGTACTCCTTCTTCAACCAAGACTTCATTATCATAATACAAAG
>JAYTWQ010000117.1:0-3823 GCA_043743355.1 bacterium
GAAAGCCATCTGCCGTTTGGGGCAACTTCGTAGTAGTAGACAATACTAGCACCTTGATTCGCTCCAAAATCACATGGCGCAACTATGAGTTCTTTACCGTTACCGAGATTAGTTTTTTGTAATACAAAATCTTTGTTAACCGAACCTGTGATTGACTTGCAATCTTCTTTCCATTGTAATCGTGAATCTAATTCTGAATCGGAACTCGAACTCGATGATGACGAAACCTGTGACGATGAATTCTCGGATGACGAACTTGAACTTTTGGCTTTGGAACTAATCGATCGGGCTGAGCTAGAACTTATTTCTTTGATTGTCTTACTGACTGAGATACCTTTGTTAGTATTGACAACAGTTGTTGGGATCTCGGCGAGTGCAATGTCTGAGCTTGAGGCAATTGGTTTGACGAGTTTTTTGGTGTTCTTTTGTCCTGTGATAAAGTTAATCCCTAACAGCAACAGTAATATGCCTATTATCAAAGCTCCAGATATTAAGTAGATTCTAGTTTTGGTTTTCATAATGACAACATTTTTATTAATTTTGTATTTAGATCAATTGCAAATTTTGGAAAGGAATTCGCCAAATCTATATTTAACTCCTTAGAAATAATCAATACTGACCATAGTACATCGCATAATTTGTGTTCAATTGCAGAATCAATATTTATGTTTCCTAATTTTCTAAATCTATTTTTTGCCATTAGTAGTTTTGCAAGATCTTCAACATCTCCAGCCATACCTTGTGCGAATTCAATATAGCTCCAAACCTTATTTTCATTTTTTAGATTAAGTTTGTCATAGTTAATTTTGATTTTATGTGAAAAGTTATATAAATCATTGATTGTTGTTAAGTCGTTCATAATAATTTTATTTTAAGTTTGCTTACGATATTCGTTCTATGTTTTAATGTTGAGGATTCCCAATCAAGTTGAGAATGACGAAGGATATCGTAATACTAAGTTCGTTGAAAATTTATTCCAGGTATTCCTTGCCAAACCTCTCGCGTAGAACTTGTGGGATACGAACTCTGCCATCTTCGGTTTGGAATTGTTCCATGATTGCTAGTCCTGTTCGGAATGTGATACCAGAGCAATTGAGTCCCCAAGGCGTGTGATTATTACCATCCTCACCCTTGTAGCTGATTCGCAATCCTCGATTCTGATAATCACTAGCATTACCGTTGGAACAGATTTCGCGGAATTTGTCAGCTCCAGGGAACCATGCCTCGTAGTCTTGTTGCCTCCAATGTTTGGATGGAATATCTCCAGTGCAGACTTCAACCGACCTGTAACATAGTCCGAGAGATGAATAGATTTGTTCTTCAATTGCCGCAAAATAGTCAAAATATTCTTCCGCCATTGCTTGATCTTTGCAGATTGCAACCATTTCTACTTTTTCGAATTGATGAACTCTTAGGATACCTTGTTGGTCCTTGCCATAGCTTCCAGCTTCTTTCCTAAAGCAAGTTGATTGACATGTAACCAAAATTGGCTGCGAGAGATAACCAAGATTCTTGTCCATAAAAAAGCCCATAATTGACGGTTCAGATGATCCAATTAGATAACAAGACTTGTTTTCGTCGAACGGAACTTCGTATTGTTGACCATCAAAATCTGGCAAATGTCCAGTTCCAGTCAAAACCTTTTCATTGAGCATTAGAGGCACATACATCAATTCTAGACCTTTTTGCATGATTATATCAAGAGCATAATCGAACAGAACTTTTTGGAATCTGGCTATTTCGCCTTTGAGGTAGAATCCGCGACTACCCATCGCTTTGACGCCATCTTCTTGGAAAACGTATTTGGAATACACTGGAAGTTCCCAATATTGTTTTGGCTCAAATGAAAATTGTGGTTTTTGCCCCCAGATTTGGACTTGCGGGTTCTCGGAATCATCTTTGCCAATTGGAGTAAAGGATGAATTAAGTGATGGAATTTTCTTTAGCAAATTATCAAATTCTTCTCGGATTTCACGAACTTCTCCCTCTAATCCTTTGATTTGTTCTGCAACGATTTTCATCTCGTTAATTTTGGCAATTTTGTCATCGCCTTGGAGTTTGATTACTATATTATTAGCTTCATTTTTGATCGCTCGAAAATTATCTAGTTCAGAATTCTTGGCTTTCCAATTGTTGTATAAATCCACACAAACAGATGCCAAATTACCATCTAGGCCGCGGTCCGTCATATTCTGTGCAAAAATTGCGGTATTATCTGTGAGTTGTTGAATTGAAACCATAAAAAAACTTATTTATACTCCAAATTTAGCTAAATTATGGCTTTTCTGTCAAATAAAATCCCAATACAGTAGATTACATTCCGCAGCCAAATAAACAAGGTTTTTTAGATTCTTCTTGTTTTAATAATTTGTTAATTATAGTAGTAATTCTATTTTTTGATTCTTGTGATAAATTTTCATTAGTATATGCAATCTCAATTTTAATTGTTTGGCTGTTGATATCAAACATATATTCTGTATCTGCATTTTGTTGATCAAATAAAAATACTACTCCAGCATTAATTAATTCTGAGTTTTTTTGAAGTTTTTTAATAATTTTTATAGCTTCACCATACTCTCCAGTTCTAGTGCCATTTAATTCTTTTTTAATATGAAAATGGATTTTTGTGTCTCCATAACCGAATTCAGACTTAGATGGAATTTCAATTCTTGGAGCACTTTTTGCTTCTGGATATTGCTTTCTTAGTTGGCTAATTTGTTTTGAGGAATTAGTTGTAAAAGAGTTATTGTCACTTTTTTCAGTATTTGAAATTTGGATTAACGCAGCTTCTGGTTTGATATAGATTTGTGATTCTGGGGACATAACATTTTTTTATAGTTTACTCTTAAAGTGTAACACAGTTTTTTGTTAAAGTCAAATAGTGTTATTTTTGTGACTTAAAGCAAGTTAGTTTGCATCTTACTTTACAAAACCCAATTTTCGAAACAAAATTAAATCCTATGAAAAACATTATTATCAGTAACAAATCAGGCAATATAATTGCGGATGGAACTATCGGGGAGAATGTAGTTGAAATTGAAGGTAATTATTACTTTGACAAAGATGCCGTGAAGCTAGACCAGCTGCTCAAACAAGATTCTGCATACACTTGCCCAATCAAAAAAAGCACTTGCGATTATTATTTTGTAAAGAACGAAAGTGGTGGTAAGGCTAGTCGTGAATCCGCTTGGATTTATGAAGAAATTAATAACACGATCTACAATGCAATTCAAGGTAAGGTTGGATTCTATGCCAGGACAACCAACGAAGTAGATTTCGAGATTCTCGAATAGGTTTGACAATTAAGAAAAAACCCGATAATGTTGCAAATATGTCCTTCAAAAATACTTTTAACCGCTCAAACCTTCTAATGGAGGCCCGCTGTTAATTGATATTTTTTATCCTACTCCCTTCTCACTTCTAATTTCTAGTTTGTTCAAATTGAACTGCTTGCTACCCTCGTCAAAACTTCGTTTTGCCACCCCCTAAATAGAGGGGCATTTTTCACTATACGACTTAGATTTTAATTGTGGGAAGGGAGTAATTACACCTGAGCCCTCCTTATTCCTGGAGGATTTTTTGATGCCGAACATTTACACACAACTTAATAATATTTTTATGACTGATTACCAACCCAAAGAACAATACATACTAGAACCTCAAATTCTCACAGAAATAGATTTTGAATACGTAGAAAAACAAATCAACCAAAGTCTGATATTCTCATTAAAAAATCTAAAAGAGGCAAATTTTGCTCAGATAATATTCATGACGAAAGAAGAATTTGAAATAATTACTGTCAAAATAAATCCATTAAAAATTT
>JAYTWQ010000118.1:0-6814 GCA_043743355.1 bacterium
TGAATTTTTAGTATATTACTTCTTTCTTATTGCCACAGCTAGCAAAGTGTTTTTGTTCGTTCAAAATTAAGCTCTTGCCAAATATCTCAAAAGCTAAAATACTAAAACAAATGCCAAAGAATAAAATTCCACTCAAAGAACGATTGTATGATTTTGATCAAGATATGTTGCATACAATAATTGCACAAATACTCCAGAATCATCCAGAACTCGAGACTGAAATTGAATTAATAATTGATCCAAAATTAGTTAATAATCCTTTTGCGTTTTACAAAAAAACGGTAGTATCTGAGATCAAGACACATAATTATGATTCTTTTCCAAACAAAGGAATTGAAGGACTGAACAAATGCTATGTCAAGTTCCAAAATCTCAAAAGCCTAATGTTATATTCCGAAGCGTGGAAACTAGCCGCTGCAATACTATTTGTTGTCTTTAGGTGTGAATATTCTACCAAGAACGAAATTGAACTGGAAGAATTAGAAATTAAAATCTTAGATGACATAAGTGCAGGGGATTTTCAAAGTTTTGAATTAGAAAAAATAAAGAAAAGCTGGTATAAGTCAATGTTGATTAATCGATTCAAATCCAAAGCTAGACAAAACAAATTCATATACAAGTTCGGTAATGAGCACGATCAAGAACTAATAATTGCAGTTAGGAATTCACTACTGAAGGGTTAGTTATCACGTAGTGCGAATGTTGAAAGAACTTTGTAGATTGGATTGAGATCAGTCCCTTTTTTGAATTTGAGGCTGACTGGGAATCCAGCATAACCATCGACAATGAGACTAATCTCACAATCCAGATCCAATGCACCAGCAGTAATCATAGTAAAGGATTTGATTGAGCTATACGGAATAGACAAGTTACTAACTTTGGAGCCTGTAAGCCCTTGAACATTGACGACAATAAGCCTCTCGTTAGTGAACACAATTGAATCTCGCATTAATTTGAAACCTGCCACTACTTCTTCAGTATCAATTAATATATCCCGGAATTCTTTTTGAATTGTCTGAGCATCTGTTTGTACTGCGTTACCGAGAATTTTTTGGAATAGGGACATATCTAAATATTCTACCTCAAAACCCTAGTTGTCAAATTATTTATTTCCCTTAGCTCTATTGTGGGTTCTACATAGCATTTCACAGTTTTCCATAGTTGTTGCACCACCTTTGCTCCAAGCTGACACATGATCAGCCTCCATTTCATTTAGTTTCCAAATTTTAATTTTGTTAGAATCATGTCCGTGAGTACACAGTAGACAATTCGAGACACCATTTTCATTGGCTAATTTAGTCTGTAGTTCATATTTAGAGTTTTTGGTTACTCCGTCGAACATTCTGACAGTTGATGGTTTTGAACCATTCTTTAATTTCGGTTTCGGTTCCCTTACATTCGTAAAAAAGTATTATAGTATCTTTAATTTGTTGTTTTTTATCCTCTGGTAATGAATCAAAAATCCATTCTTTTCCATTGTCGTCTTTGATTGCGAACTTGTTGGTCACGAACCGCCCAATAGACGTAATTCTCTGCTGTCCGTCAAGTACCTCTAAATTATTGTCACTCACTTTGTTAAAATATATTAGTCCGAGCGGATAACCTTTGAGGATCGATTGGATTACTACTACATCTCGCTTACCATCTGCATAAATATAGTTCCGTTGATATTCTGGTTGGATAGTGAGCTTGCCTGAAAGACCAAAAAGCCCTTTGCCTTCAAGTTCATTGTAAATGAATCCGTCACAGATTTCTGCAATTGTTATTGTGTAAATGGGTATATTGATATTTTAGAACAATTTCTAGGTTGAATTAAAAAGGCATTGCAATATCATAAAAGTCACTATTTAGAACTTGAACATCGTTAGCTTTTTTATTCTTCTCATAATAACTAATTAAGAATAAGCCAATTGTTGAAACTGAGTTAATTATAAAGAAAACGTAAATTTTATCTTCAATTACTTTTGCATTCTCGGTTTTACCATGAAATAAAGTTTTATTACTTCAGATACTTTCTATTGCTTGTATAGCGTTTTTTAATGCTTGCCCTAATTTCCCGAATTCAGTTTCGTTTTCATTTAGACAAAATTCATTCATAAGTGCTATTGAAAGTTTATAAGCAGTATCTCCTTCTTTCCATTTTGTATTGGTTTTACTATTTTCAAGTATATGTTTTAGTATTGATTCCAAAGTTGTATTCGCTAAACCTATTGATGTACTTGGGTCAACATCCACTTGTTTAATTGAATTTTCAAAGGAATGAAGTGCTATCTCATAAGATATTTTGAGCTTGTTCTTAAAGACAGGAATACTTGGAATAAAATCAGGAGTATCTATACCTAAATCAATTGCAATTTTTAATATGATTTCTCCATCTTTGATTTGGTGAAGAGTTCTATTCAAGTCTAAGTTATTATTTGTGTAAAATAAGGAAAATTTTCGTCATAATTGTTATGTTCATCGTTTATATGATGCCATTTCTTAATATAATTTTCAACATATTTATATCTACTTGTTGGCGATATGTCCCATATTATTTTTTCAATTTTTTCTATTAAATCCATTTGAAATTTAGGAGAAATCTGCATATTAATTAATTTTTTTAAACTTAATCAAAATTCTTTGATATACCTTTTCAAAAAGCCCATTAGCAAAAATAACTCCGCTAGCATTGAGGTCATAAACACCCTTTTTCCCAAATTTGTCTTGATATGCCTGCTTGCATTCTACCGAAGAATAAATTTTTGTTTTTTGTTGGTATAAATCTATGTTTTCACACATTCCAACTATCTCAAATTGCTCGGGGTTGTATTTATCAAGGAAACTAATTGGGACCCCCATGACTCCTGCATAATCACTTGGAATAGCATTTGTGAATGGTATCTCTATCGCATCGTAATTGTCGTATTTGTGGTAGCTAGTCTCTGACCGAATAACTTTTTTGTTGAACTTCTTATTATCTGCCATATTCATGAGCGGCAATGGCTGGTGACGCCGTCCGTGATCAATATTTGTGAACCAACGAACACCTTTAACATTCATAAATTTGTTTCCTTTCTCATCAATTCTTTGTGTTGTAGCATTCATCGGATAATCTTTGTGTTGTAGCATTCATCGGATAATCTTTGGGAACCTGGAACTCGCGATCTCCGCTACTGATTGATGGTCCCAGCCGTAACTTATTATCTTTTATCAAAGGAAAAGTTTCTTTATATGTAACAGCATTCATATTACCAATAATCACGAATTGCTTGTCAGCCTTTACTATCCAAGTTAGAAACTCTCTGAACAATGAGAATGGAGGATTAGTGACGATTATATCTGCTTCATCTCTGAGTTTTTGGATTTCTGCACTACGGAAGTCTCCTTCTCCTTCAAGATACTTCCACTTCAAATGGTTAATATTAAGATTTGGTGGTGGTGGCTCAGTTTGTGTAAGTGTAAAAATTTTGCCATTAGTGTTTGTCTTAGCTATATCAAACTGTGGGTCTTCTGTTTCAAATAGACTGGGTTGGTAATCTCCTCTAGGTTCCTTGCTATCCGCCGCAAAACTAGTACTAATTAACTTCTTTAGACCGAATCGTTTGAAGTTCAGTGCAAAGTATTTGGTAAAGTTGCTCCACTCTGGATCATCACATGGTAATAAAACAGTTTTGCCTTTAAAGACATCAGGATTATATTCTAAATAAGAATTCATTTCCTTTTCGATATCACTAAACTGCGTGTAGAACTAATCGCTCTTTGCTTTTTTTGCCTGGGTTAGATTATTACTAGCCATATTGGATTGTATACCAAATAAAGTTATTCGTTGCTTTTCCGTCAAGGCAAATCTTATTTGACTAATTATAACAATCTTTGATATTATTCCTCAATAACAATGAACTACTACAACATATTACCAACCCGCAACATTGGAGGGAACTTAGCAATTCTAACATTCAGCTGCCAAACAATATTAGAAATCGGTCAAATTGTAGAGATTGAGATCCGAAACTCAGAAGATTTTGGGTTGGTAATCAGTCAGAATACAGACTGTGATTATAAAAGTGTAGGGGAGCAACCCATTCCTATTGAAACACGAGAAAAGCATGTTTCAAATTTAGCTGACGAAACACACCTTGAACAAGTTAATTCAAAAAATTCTGAAAATAAAAAAAATAATTTTGAAATCAAAGAAATTAATAAAGTTTTTCCATTTCGAATCTCTAAAGAGCAAATTGAATTTTTACAAAGTTTTACAACTAATAGTTTTAATTCGCCAAATGATATTTGGAGTTCGATTTTTCAACCTTTCAAACTTTTGACCAAAAAACAAATTTTTGAGCTTGAAAATGATTTTGCCGAAAATGCAAAAAAAATGACCTCTATAAATGCAAAATTAGAAGAGTTTGGGGAAAATTCGAATAATACGTCATGCGATAATATTACTAGCACTAAATCTACACCAATAATTGACTTTATTCTTGACTCGGACATTCTTATTCGTATAATGTATATTATACGCAGTTTAACATGTAGTGATAGACTAGAGATAGACAGTTCAAAAACCTTTCAAAAAAGACAACTATTAATTATATTTCCAGAAAAGAAATTTTTGGACAAAATAATGACAATTCTAGTTGATCAAATAAAAAAAGATAAATTAAATGATAAACTAAAAATTCTCAAATATACTGGAGAGCCAACCAAGACTTCAAAAGAAACGATTTGGGAAATGATTCAAGCTGCGAACAAATTAAAGTTTGAAAAAGAGTTTCTAAATCAAAATGAAATAGATGAAATAAAAGTCCAAATAATATTTACCACACGATCTGGAATCTTCTTACCCTTCTCCAATTTGTCCCACATAGTTCTAGTTGATGAAGGTAACTCATTATATATTCAAGACCAAAATTCACTATATTTTGATGCTAGAGACACAATTTTCTTGCTACACAAAGCATTTATGAGCAATTTAACATTCGTTTCCACACTTCCATCACTTCGACTTCATAATTTTTATAATAAGACCATGTTAAGAAATAGTCCTTGTAATTCTCCATCAGAACCAAAAAAGCCCTTAAAATTAAAAATAACTACCTTAGATACAAAATCAGCAAAATTTGGACTTTTCGGATGGGAAGTTGAACAAATATTAAAGAAAGACGAAGATTTTGAACAAAAGCTGTAAATTGATATTATTAAAACAGAAAATTTCCTCGTAGTTTTGGTGTGAATAATGTATAATTTATATGATTAAAACTCGACCAACAAAAAATTCTCAAACGAATGAGAACAAAATGTATTTTCTGTGAGGTATCTTTTTCTATTTTGCAACTGATGAAACTATAACGCTTGAAACCGAATCAATATTTTGAGATTTTTCTAACGGTGGTTTGCTCAAATCAACCTTGACTGGAGCTTTTGGAGTTTGTTTTTTTACAGTTTGTTTACCTGGAAGAGTTTTGGAGGCTGAAGCTTTTTTGAACTGAGCTGTCATATATGAACTAGTCGCTGGAACTGCAATTGCAGCACCAAGTAAGAATGAAAGCAACGAAAAAGCTAAAGTTTTGTTTAACCAGGAAGATTTTGATTTTGCAGATTTAAAGTTCTCTGCTGGAGTAGTAATATTTGTTGGATGCATATAGATTTGTTTGTTTTATGAAACTAGTTAATTTTATCATATTTTTTTTGTTGTGTCAAAATAGAGCATAGTTAATTGACAACAATACAATTTTTTGTAAGAATTAGGAAACATATTTATTATTCAGGTATAGCTCTAGGTATTGTTTTAGTAACATATCAGCAGAGTTATTCGCCAACTTTTTTATGTTAAATTACGATAACACATTATGCCATCAAAACACGCCAAAGCAGCAAAGCCAAAAATAATCAACGATTCTCAAATCCACACTAAAGATACAGGGTCATGCGAAGTCCAAATTGCAATAATGACTGATGAAATTAAGAGATTAACAGCTCATCTTAAGATTAATGCAAAGGATCACGCAACAAGACGGTCTTTACTCCGAAAAGTAGGTTCTCGAAAAAGATTGTTGAACTACTTGTTGGGTGAAGATCGAACTCGATATCTCAAAACTTGCAAAAAAAATGGCATCAAACCATCTGCAATCATCACAATCAATCCGAACCCAAGATCTGCACTTGCACCAGAAAAAGACAAAACTTCTGACCTTCCAAAAGCAGAATAATCTTATTATCACCAATAAGGTGATTTTTATTTAAGTTGGTCTAGTTCAAATTGTTTTTTAAAAATTCATTTAAACTTTCATAATTTCTTTCAATATGATTAAAATGATATGTGATGATTCCACAACTTTGAGCTGATTTTACAGCTTTGATGTTATGCTCGAAGTAAATTAAATTTGATTTTTCAAAGCCTTCTTGCTCGATTAAAATTTTAAAATAGTCAGGATCAGTTTTGTTAGGCTTGTGCTCCAAACTAAACAGTTCGTAGGGTAAATTAACGAGTCCAAATTTGATTATTTCTTCAAAGTTAGCATTTGTCAAAACTAATTTTTGGTTTTTATATTGATCAAGTATTTTTACAATTTCTTGATTAATACCTTTTTCTGTTACTAAAGTATTCCAAGCGTCTACTAGAATGATTTTATGATTTTTCATGGTTACTTTTTTACAACCTTAAAAATTAAATGTCCTACAAAGGATTTTGCTCTGGAATATTCAACGAATCTTTGATTAGGTAACAATTCAACTTGTTCAAAGCCTACTAATTGAGTGAGAAAATCATAATTTGGTACTTCATAATTCGGGTAAAATGGTAAGCAACCAATTACTTCTTTGATTGGGGATT
>JAYTWQ010000119.1:0-1898 GCA_043743355.1 bacterium
ATTTGTTATTTGTTATTTGTTATTTGTTATTTGTTATTTGTTATTTGTTATTTGTTATTTGTTATTTGTTATTTACAAACAATTTTATTTAACTTTATATTTTTATTTTGTGCAAGTTTTATTATTCTTGACTATATTAACTGATTATAGCAATATTAATCTATGAATCAAAATATTCTTAATACAAAGATTGGAATACTCGGCGGCGGACAGCTTGGTCGAATGCTTTGTTTGAGCGGAGCGAATTGGAACCTTGATATTTCTGTTTTGGATCTAGTTGATTGTCCCGCATCAGGCTTTTGTACTACTTTTGTGGCTGGAGATATTAATGATTACAATTGTGTCTTGAATTTTGGACGGACTGTGGATGTGCTGACGATTGAGATTGAGCATGTGAATGTCGAAGCATTATTTCAATTAGAAAAAGAAGGAGTCAAAGTCTTTCCAAAGCCTGCAATTCTGAGTATGATTAACGACAAACATTCCCAAAAACAGTTTTATAAAGATAATGACATTTCAACTTCAGATTTTAGATATTTTGAAAACAAAACAAAACTTTTAGATTCTTTAGGTTTAGTTTTGGACAGTGAGGGGACCCCCAGTCAAGTTGAGGATGACGATTTGAAGTCTAAGGATGACGATTTGGAATTTAAGTATGAAAATTTGAAAGCTTACGATGACGTTTTGAAAGCTGAGGATGACGCTTGGGGTTTTTCTGAGGGTGACAACACGGATAATAATAATTTTAGTACAGAAAAGAATTTGTTAAAAGCAAAGTTAGCATTTCCATTTGTTCAAAAAGCTTGTAAAGGAGGTTATGACGGTAAAGGTGTTCAGGTTATTAAGAGCTCTAAAGATCTGGATAATCTGCTGAATTGCGAGTGTATCGTAGAACCGATGGTTGATATTGACAAAGAACTGGCTGTAATTGTGGCACGGAACGAAAGTGGCGAAATCAAAGTGTATCCAACAACCGAAATGGAGTTCGACCCCAAAACCAATCTCGTCAAATTCTTGTTCACACCTGCTAATATCAATCAAGACACTGAGCAAAAATGCCAAGAAGTTGCCCTCAAAATTGTAAATAAACTAGATTATGTAGGATTGTTGGCTGTTGAGTTATTTCTTACCAAGGATGGCAAAATATTAGTGAATGAAATCGCACCCCGCACTCATAATTCTGGTCATCACACAATTGAAGGTTCAGATACATCTCAATTCGAACAGCAACTAAGGGCAATCTTGAATTTATCATTGGGTTCAACCAAGTTCGATAAATATGCTGGAATGGTTAATTTGGTTGGAGAGGAGGGTTATGAAGGCAAAGTCAAAGTTATTGGGCTTCAAGAATGTTTGGAAATCGACGAGTTTTATCTTCATTTGTATGACAAAAAGACAATTAAGCCAAATCGAAAAATGGGACATGCTACAATTCTAGGAGATAATTTTGACGAAATCAAACAAGAAGCTGATACTATTATCAAGAATCTGAAAATTATTTCGGAGTAATCAAAATTCAAAATGACCAAAAAACCAATTGTATCGATAGTAATGGGATCTGATTCAGATCTAACAATAATGCAAGAAGCCCAAAAATTCCTTGATGCATTGGGAATTGAAAATGAACTTGATATTGTATCGGCTCACCGAACTCCCGACAAACTTTTTGAATTTTCAAAGAATGCGCACAAACGCGGAATCAGAGTAATTATCGCTGGAGCTGGCGGCGCGGCGCATTTGCCTGGGATGATTGCGTCTTTATCACCTTTACCAGTAATTGGAGTTCCTATCAAATCTAGTAATTCTATTGATGGCTGGGATTCTATTCTGTCGATCCTTCAAATGCCAGGCGGGATTCCTGTCGCTACTGTTGCACTCAATGGTGCCAAGAACGCGGG
>JAYTWQ010000120.1:0-2777 GCA_043743355.1 bacterium
TCTTTGTACAAAAGATAGTTCTATTGAAATTAATGCAGCAGAATCAATTAATATTACAGGCAATACTTTTGGAGGAGCTGGGAGTCAAAATTGTTTAAAGATTATTGATTGTGAAGGTGGTGTTATTAATTCAAATGTTTTTATCAATTCTGGATATAATGCTACAGTTTCAGATCCTTTGGTTGATCCATCGGTTATAAGGTTACATGGTTGTAAGAATATTGTGACTAATAGTAATTCCATATTGACGCCTGCACCTGCAATTTATGATGGTTTTGGTATATACTCGACGGACAACGGGGATAGATTGTCAAGATGTCTATTCTCTAACAATATTATTTCGTCTTCATATATTGGATCAACTTATAGATCTCAAAGTCGTAAAATTAATGTATCGGTTAATGATGTAAGTCAAAATAATTTAGTTTAACATTATTATTTTTTGTATTGGGAGTTCACTAATTCAATAATGACAAGTGGTCAAAATAATTATAGCACGCGTTTAAGGAATATATATTACCTCAAGAGTAATCGATAATTTTCAAGTTGAAACTAAAGACGTTTGAATTCAAAGTTTTTCTAAGTGGATTATAATAATCCAAAAAATTGACTAATCCAACATTTTACTCCACAGTTAAAAATGTAAAAAACTACCGTGAATAATATTTTGTATTTAGAAATTGCTAAAGCTATAACCTATTCCAGTCTTTCTTTTTTGATTGGATTGTGGTGGGCGCCATACTTGATTCAGCTTTTGGTGTGGCTAAAGTTCTGGAAAAAAAAAGCTAGAAGTACTTCCACAACTGGAGAAGATCTTGTCGTAACCAAAAAATTCTATGAAGAAAATGAACAAAAAAGGCTAGTTCCTAGGGCAGGAGGCTTGCTCATAACAATTACTACAATTGGTTTTGCACTTTTTTTTTGGATTTATCTAAAGCTAGATTCTGAATCAAAATTAGCTCAGTTCCTCAATTTTATTGACCGAAAAGAAACCTTTATTCCAATTGCTGCATTATTTTTTGGTTCGTTCTTTGGGCTTATTGACGATGCTTTATCTACATTAGATTCTGGAGGTAATTACAAGGCGGGCGGGCTCAAATTGTCCCAAAGATTAATGTTAATGAGTGTTTTGAGTCTAATGATCGGACTATGGTTTGCATTCAAGATCGAAATTACGAGTTTGCGTTTTTTTAACTACGACATTATTTTCAAAAGTCTTCCCTTTGGACTGAGTGTTCCTTGGCTTATAGTCCCCATAACTTTCGTAGTTTTGGTTGGTCTTTGGGGAACTAGTGTAATCGATGGGCTCGATGGTCTAATGGTTGGTGTTTTTGTGCCTATTTATTTGTGTTTTGCGGTTCTAGCTTTTGTCAAAGGCTTGGATCAGATAGGAATATTTATGATGGTCATGATTGGCTCTATGATGGCTTATCTCTGGTACAATATATCTCCAGCCAAATTCATTCTTGGAGATTCAGGCGCTATAGCAATAGTTTTGACTCTTGGGGTTGTGGCAATTTTGATCGATATGGTGTATATCTTGCCAATTGCAGCTATTATGCCAATTCTAACAGCAGGATCTAATATTGTTCAGATTTTTTCCAAAAAATTATTAAAACGAAAAGTATTTCATGCCGCTCCACTCCACCATCACTTTGAAGCTATTGGATGGACCCGTAACCAAATTGTAATTCGTTATTGGTTAATTTCACTTTTTTCATCTTCTATTGCTCTTGCTCTGGGGTTAATATTTAGATAACTGTTGAATGAATTAGAATAAAAGTTTTAGAATAATAATTAAGTATATGAACTACAATGTGCCCAAAAACAAATTAATATTAGCTAATGAGGTTCTAAGATGGGGCGAAATTATTTCACTTTTTAGTTTTCTTGTTTTTTTTGTATTCAGTGTATTTCGAAACGATCCGATCTGCATTAATGCAGCTTGTAACAATAGTTTGTTCAAATTAAGTTTGATGAATTTGGTTGTCGTCTCGGTTCTTCCTATTTTTGTATTTTTTGGTACTGTACGAGTCTTGATCAACTTTACAATTAACGACCATGATAAACGAATTGAAGCACCGTTCTATGCTGGATTAATTGGCATTTTGCTTACATATCTAATTTTTTCTTTTCAACATAATGATTTTTTTTATATCTACGCAAAGAATAGTGATATCCAGACCGAACCTGTAATTGTAACCATTGAACTCATAGTTTTTTTGATTTCAGGACTTTTGTTACTTTTCAAAAAGCGTAACTGGGACAAGTCCGTTTTTTTTGTCAAACTCCGTTTAATTTTTTTCATTTTGCATCTTGTGATAATGACTGTCAATATCAACTTTGGTGTCGTAGCATTCCTGATTTCAATACCTTTTTTGATATGGGTTGATCTAAAAATTGATAATCATTACCATCATGAAATCAAAGACAAACATTTGGAAAAAGAGAAAAATTAATCTAATCAACAAGAATTATGTTCAGAATACTTTTTAAAAATTTCCCCTAAATAAGGGGTTGTAAAACGAATTTTTGACTGTGTTAAGATTTGATTTAAAAAGCTTATAACGAATCAAGCACACAATTTCAATATTTTGATTTTCTGTAACGATTATTTACCAACTATTTGTTTAGGCTAATAAAAATCTGAGGAACTAAATTTTGATTTTACACTATCAGTTTTATTTGAAATATCTTTTTCAACTTCAGCTGCTCGTTTATCCTTATCTAATCCGTATTCATCTCTCAAATCTCCAAAATTAAGTTCATATCGATCC
>JAYTWQ010000121.1:0-5025 GCA_043743355.1 bacterium
AAGTTTATAATTAACCTAATCTGGTCGCACTGAATGAAACGAAGGATCTGTTGTTAGAATTTAGCATAAGATTATTACAATGTTTTAAAGTGGTATAAAATAATGTTATACTCTATACACTTAATGTATCGGATTCTAAATGAAACAATACCTTTGCAATTTTTACAATTTTGAGATCCCCAGTCAAGCTGAGGATGACGATCGTTGACTGTCAATCAGAAATTTTGAATATTTGAAATATAAATACCTGATTAGAAAAAAAACTACAATAAGTTTAAAATAGCTTTCTACCATCAGTCAACTAAAGATAAATTATTAACGCTCACCCAGCAGAAATTTGCTTTTTAGTTTTTAATTCTTTCTTTTTTTGAGATGATATATTGAGCAAAAAACCAATAGATATAAGATTCATTACAATCGCAGTACCTCCTTGAGAAATAAATGGAAGTGGGAGACCTTTTGGAGGCAAAATTCCAGTCATTCCACCGATATTCATAAATACTTGCATTCCAATCCATACTGTAATACCAGTTGCAATGATTTTACCTTCTAGATCAATAGCTTCATCTGCAATTTTGAATCCTCGACTGAGTAGATAAATATACATTATAATCAAGGCAAAAAGTCCAACAAGTCCCATTTCTTCACCTATCACGCCAATAATCCCATCGGTATTAGCCTCATATATTTTTCCATTTTGTTTTAGTTCACTATTCCCATAACCTTTTCCAGTTAAGCCTCCATTTGCTAAAGCGTCTTGGATAAAACTAACCTGAGCCGAAGTTCCTGTGACTCTATTATTACGATATGGGGTCAATTTAATTGATAAAAAACCAAAAATTCCCATAACAATTAGAATCTTAGCAAGAGTCTTTGCATTGAATCCGGCAACCCAAAGAGCGGATAACACAATAACGGAAACCACGATTGTATTCCCCAAATCAGGTTGAACATAAATCAAAAATAGCACACTTAATAAGACCCACATTGGTTTTTTGAGCCTTTTTAAGGTGATTTCTTGATTGCCGAACCGAGACAAAACCCCAGCAAAAAAGATCAACATTGTAATTTTGGCAATCTCAGACGGTTGAATGTCTGGCAAACCTTGGAATACCCTAATCCATCTACCTGCACCATTGATATATACAGGTCGTATCGGTAGCAGTCTTAAGTATTCATAAAGCATTGCAGGATCTTGCCTAGTAACAAGAGCGATAACTGACAAAAAACTGACAAAAAATAAAAGAATCACTGTAGCAAATACTAATTTGTTTCTATTTTTGATATATATATGGTAGTCAGTCCTTGCGAACCAAAAGGCTATGCCGCCGCCAAAACAAACGCCGACAAGTAATTGCTTTGCAAGTTCTGGCCAATATTTGCTAGAATCTATTTGAGGGTTTCCAGACAACGCGCTTGCAAGAAAAACCAGACCACAAATGCAAAGCACTAGCGTTACGACAATCAATTGCCAATCGTAATTCCAGATTTTACTATTTCGATTCAAGAGATAAGTTTTGTTGAGCATTTGCGATTAATTTTGTTCTAATATTTTTTTGAGTACCATTTCGTAATTTTGCCAACTCAATCTTATGTTTTTAGGATTTTCAAAATTTGACACCAAGAATTCTTGAATTTTCTCGTTTGACCAACTTAAGGTTTTTAAATTGTTTGCCAGAGTTTTGGACGGAAAAGAAAAGAGCTTTTTGAGAATAACTTTTGCTTTATGCCTATCTTCAATAGTAGAAAATAATTCATAGCTGTGCAAGTTTTTGGAAATGCCTGTAAAGAAAGTTGAATAAACTTTGGGTTGCGGATTGAAACAATGAGGCGCAAGATCAAACTTATATTCTGTCTCCCAAAAAAGTCTAAGCCATGCTCCGAAAAAGCCAAAACCTTCGCTAGGAACGGTTTTTTTGACAACTTCTCGTTGATGAATACACCCAAAAGAAACATGTGGATAACGCACAGCTAAGTCAACAAGTATCCTAGAACCAACCTGATAAGGCAGCGCCGAAAGGAGGATGAAGTTTGAAGGTAACTTTATGACGCTGCCATTCCCTAAATTACCGCCGCCATCCTGAACTGGTTTAAGGATTCCATCGTTTTCAAAAGCCGAATTACCACCGTTGTCCGACCACCCTGACGGCTTTGCCGTCACCCCTCCACGAGGGGTATTTTTTGTGCCTTCAACAGTCTCTCCACTCTCTATAACTTTCATAGCATCGCATTGAATCAAAGTCAAATTCACACTTACCAAATTCTCTTGAAGGTACTCAATAGCCTCAGTATCGAGTTCCAGCGCAATTACTGGTCGTTTCCAACTAATAATTTCTTGAGTCAAATCGCCTGCTCCAGGACCAATCTCTACAATTGGCAAAAAATATTCTGGATCAACTGAATCACATAGCTGCGACATTGCACCAAGTACTCTATTCTTTGCTTTTTTGTCCACCAAGAAATTTTGAGAAAATTGTTTTTTTGCTTTTAACATTACGAAATAAGTGACTGTTTGACTTTTATAAAAAAATAAGTTAAAATATAAATGTTGTAAAACAAAAATTCAAATAAAAACTAAATAAGTTAATATGTTATTCAATCACAAACACCATAATGGACTCTCCAAAACTCGCGCTACAGTTTACGGTCTCACTTTTCTTGTCGAAATTCTAGCATTAATCAACATTTTTGCTGTTGACAAACACCCAAATTTTGGCTCTACTTCTATATATCTTAATTTAATTTTGGTTATATTGCCAATTATCTTTGTTTTTTTAGAAAGTCATTTTCTCAAGAATTTTAAGGTAGAGCACACAATGAGTAATTATTTCAAAGCGTTCTTTTTGATTAGCACAATAATCTCTTTAGTGTTTTTCTTTTATTTAGTAACATTTTTGGCAATTATCTTCCTTCACAAATAACAATGTCAGCATATCAAATACCACAATTTTTAGATTCAGGAGACAAAATCTTCATGGGAATGAACATCCGACAGTTCGGGTTCTTTATGGTTGGAGTCATTGGCGTTGCCGTCTCGTTCGGTCCGCTTTATGCCGCAATTGGTTTTTTTGCAGTTTTACCAACTCTTCCAATTGGATTGTTCTTTCTCTACCTTTCTTTGGGCAAATATAATGGTCGAGATTCTGAAATATATATCCTCAAAGCTATCATTTTTTATAGTAAACCCCGAATGATGATGTATTCAAGACAGCCAATTATGGACGAAATATACTCCAAAATTTCACTTCTAACGGTTGAAAATAAAGAAAAGGAAATGTTGGCTAGAGTTGCTCAAAACACTTTGGATTCTAACGATCCACTAGCAAACTTTGGAATTCAGGATTCTGCAACAAAGGCAAAGATTATACAAGGCTTCGGTCGAAAAATTGATACTCAAGGCGTTAACATAGCTCAACAAGTTGCTCAACAAAGAGTAAAGGTTGCAAGCAATAATAAACTTTTGGAAGAGCTAGGCAAAAAGAAATAATACCTGGAAAGTTATACTCATTCCACCAACAATACCTATTTTGTATTTAAAAAGTTCCTCCTATCTAGTAGGTGGCAAAACGAAGTCTTGACGGCGGTAACCTTAACGACTATTACAAGCTATTGTAAACGGAATGGGTATAAATCATCCCTTTCAAGTCTACCAGCCCACGAATCCAAGTAATATTTTTTTCTTTTCGCAGCCATGTCATTTGTCTTTTGGCATATTGCCAGTTTTCGTTACCAAGTTGCTCGATCCACTGTTCATTGGTAATTTCACCACCCAAAAACTTTTTTGTTAAACGATATTCAAGCCCAAGTTCATCAATTCGCTTTGAACCAAGTTCCAAGATTAAGTCTTTTGTTTCGGTTATCAAACCTTGATTTACTCTTAGTTTTATTCTATTTTTAATCTTTTTTTGGAGTTCAATTTGGTCTAGTATTTCAATTGCACAATAATATTTGCGTTCAAACTTTGGATAAATTAACTTGTCTAGCCAGTTATTCAACTTTGATTCAAACCTTAATAGATTACTAACAAGTCGAATTTTGTTGTTAAAATCTGATTCATTGAGTTGTAAATTTTTGTTTAAAACCATTTTTTGTAGTTGCTGCAAATTCAAATTAATTAGGTTATTTTTAAAATCTACGTATTCATTTTCAAATTCATTTTTGACGAGGCCAAGATTCATTTCTTCGTTAATAGCCTTAGCATACAATCCAGTTCCACCAACCAGAATTACATAGTCAGGCAAAATACCCTTTGTTAAGGGGTGATGCGAAGTGTCAGAGTTGTTAAACAAATCACAAAAGTTTCTTAGAAAACTGCTTAGGTTATACTGATGCTTTGGGTCAACAAAATCAATTAAAAAATGCGGAATATTACCGTCAACAACATAAACGTCGTCTTTCCAAATGCCTTCAACCTTTGCAGTACCATAATTTAACTTCGTATAAACTTGACGCGAGTCACAATTCAAAATCCAACAGCTTTTCCCGAGTGATTGAAAATGCCTATATAAATCAAGTGACATTTGAGTTTTGCCAGAGCAGGTTTGACCTAGGATTGTAATCAGGTTCATTATTTGGTAATCTTTGCAATTAGAATGGAAATTGTGGTAAGTAATTTTGGGTAAGATTGATAAAACATATTCCAGTTTTTGTCTTTGTTCAAAAGTCTTTCTCGAAACAAATTATACCTTCGTACAAATAAATGAACTAAAATATTGTATCTAAAGCTTAATTTACTAAAATCAATCGTCCTTGATTCAACATACTTTGTAGTTATTTCAAAAAGTCTAATTTGGAAAGACTTTTGACGCGTAACTTGACCTTCAAATTGCCTGTAAATATAATTTGCACCAGTTGAGACAAATTTATTCTGATATCCATATTCAAATGCCAAAAACAAGTTGTCTAACATGAATTTGGTATCTTCTCCAGCATGATCCTTTGCAAATTCAATGCGGTGTTTTTTGATTAGTTCCAAATTCCAAAAGTAATTCACTGGAGTGCAGGTATATGTTGGAGCAACGAGTA
>JAYTWQ010000122.1:0-4893 GCA_043743355.1 bacterium
ATGAAATTCAGTAAAAGTTTTGATAATTATATCTTGACATTCTTCCCATGAATATTTTTTTTCTTCGATAACTCCCACGCTTTGATTGACACGTTTGGAAGGGATATTTTTTGAATTATTCCCAAAACTAATTTCTGCATAACTATCGTACCATTGAGCATCTGCCAAACCCAAAATTTCATTTTTCATTTTGTAATATCTTGAGACTAATCCAGCTTTGTCTTGTGCTGTTTTGACCAAACTATCGACAAAGGATTGTGAAACTTGATTAGATATCAGCCTTGATTCTTCGGCGTTTTTGTAACCTCTTAATGAATCGTTGATTTTTTTGTCAAACAAAATATTGTTATAGGCTTCTAAAGTATTTTCTTCTCGTTTTTGCCATTCATTACACATTGCTTCATAAGCTAATTTTCTAATTTCTCTTTTAGGTGATTTTAATAGATCTTGCAGCGCTGTAACATTGTATTTTTGGGTTTCTCCGTCAATTGTCAATTCTACTTCAATTTTGGCTTTTTGGTCTGTAAAGAATTTGCTCCAGGCTTGACTCGAGGTCAATGATTTGAGGCTTAAGACTTTTTCTACATCTTCGCTCAATACATACTTTGCAGTCTGGTGCGTCTGTTCCAAAAAATAGCAGTAAGATTTGAGTTCCTCGGTTTTAGAAAGTTCAATCAAGTCTTTTCGCCCAGCCAGTTCAGTATCAAAAAAAGTAATTTCATTACCAATTAAAGTGGTTTGTTCATCGACTTGACTTTGGATTCGACCTATCTCATCTACGAATTCGCCACCAGCTTCATATTGTAAATTAAGATAGTAAGAAGGTTTGTTGATTTCAATAATTAAATTTTCAAGCGTTATTATACATTCCAATAGTTCCTTGGCAGTTAGACCTTGAATTTTGGTTCTATATTGAGCAACGAATTTTGCAACGTCAACTTTGGCTTGTTCTAAGTCCAACTGAATTTTGGGATCATTGTGTGATGAATAAAAGACCGTTAGGTCCCAAGAAGGTAAAGACATATAAATTAAAAGTTGAAAAAAACGGCAAATATATCTTGCCAATTTCATAATTAACCATACTTTGGTCGTTAATAAATGTCAATAATTTGGAAAAATAAAATCTTTGAGTTGGTATAGAATCTTTTTTTCTTTTGGTGAAAGTTTAAACTTCTCTTCTGTCATTGTTTTCTTTTGTGTGTTTTGTGTATACAAAATTATACTTTGACCTTTTGAATTAATGCCCAAACTGATTCTTGCCTTAAATTCTTGATTATCGTTTGCTACTTGATCCATTGGGGTATTTGTTTTGCCTTCCATTGCAATAGTTTTGTCCTCAGTATTTCTACATTCAAAAGATAATTCGCCTCCAGAACCTTGAGTTAAGATCGAATCACCTCCTGACTTTTTACAATCTTTGAGATCATTTCTAACATTAGAACTGTTATTTACCAAAAACTTACTAAAAAATTTGCTGAATTTCGATTTACTTATTTCGCTAGTCTCTGGTATAATTGGTGCTTCTATTGTTTCTTCCTCTTTTGGCAAAAATCTTTTAAAATCTTGATTGATTGAGGAATTAGTTGCGACCAAAATTTCTCTAGCTTGTTTGATTTCTCGACTTACTGATTGAGTATTTTGTTTTTCAACAAAGTTCGGGTTAGCGTTGTGTAGTTTTAACGATAGGAAAAATGATTCTAGCATATTGTTCTATTTGTGTTGTAAGTGACAATCAAATCATATATCAAGAGCTTTGTCAAGTAATTTAATCCACAAAAAAAACAGCTTTATGCTGCTTCGAACTAAGAATTAAATGGTGGGAATGACGGGACTTGAACCCACGACCGCAGACTTATAAGATCTGTGCTCTAACCAACTGAGCTACATTCCCAACAAAGACATTATTTGCTAATCACTTCTTTTTGTCAAAAAACTTAGATATAATACATACCTACTGCCTGATCCATGACCACTTTTCCGTTCTGCATTGTAACTACACGCTTCTTGAGTTTGTCGATGATTTCTTGATCGTGAGTTGCGAGTAATACAGTTGTACCAGAGTTATTTATCTTCAAAAGCAAGGTGATGATTTCGTATGCATTGACCTTGTCCAAATTTCCAGTTGGTTCGTCCGCAATTAACAGTATTGGATTGTGAGACAATGCCCTTGCTATAGATACACGTTGTTTTTCGCCACCTGACAGTTCTTTAGGGTAGCGATTAGATTTGTTACTGATTCCAACAAGTTCAAGCAGTTTTGGAACATCTCGATTAATGTCTTTTTTGGTTGCTCCTGCAACTTCCATGGCGATTGCGACATTTTCAAACACTGTTCGATTAGACAATAATTTATAATCTTGGAAAACAACACCGATACGCCTTCTAAGGAACGGAAGGTATTCTGGCTTAATTTTGTCGACTCTAATATCTTCGATCCACACTTCTCCTCCAATTTCAGGTTTGATTGCTCCTGTCATCATTTGTAAAATACTAGATTTACCTGCTCCAGAATGACCGATGAACGAAACAAATTCTCCAGAATCAATGCTAAGATTTATGTCATGGAGGGACATATTATCTCTATTTGAATAACTTTTTGATACATTTATTAATCTTATCATATCCAAAAAAATAGCTGAGAAGAGTTTTTATGTCTAGTGATAAAAAAATTGTGAATTCGATCTAGATATAAAAAATTAGAATATCAATGCTTAGCTTTATTACTGGTGCAAATATTCTAGTTGAATTTTAGAACAAAAATTTGTTTCGTGATTGTCAATGAATTTTTCTCAAAGGTTCATTCTACTTTATAATTTACAACAGATCTTTTGCTTGTCGTTGCGAGGCTATGTTCGGGAAATCTGAACCAACTTCGAACTTCCTCAAGATAACGACTGGAGTTTACCTATTAAGATGAATCTCGACTATAGAGTTTCTTCAAACTTCTTCAGATGTGCTAGTTGCAATTTTTTTGCCTGGTTTGAGACTACAAAAATTAGAATCTCCAACCAACTTAGGTTCAGCCTCAAAATCATATGGTTCAGTGACTTTGGCTAGGAACAACCCCATCGTTTCTCCAGCTAATTCTGGGTGAGATTTTTCACGACCTCTCATTCTGACTTGGATTTTAACCTTTTGTTTTTTGGATAGGAATTCATCAACCTTGCGGGCATTGACTTCCATGTCGTGAGATGCGATCCGTACCGAAAGGCGAATTGTCTTTACTTTATCAGCATTATTGACAGGTTTTGCAGCTGCAACTTTAGAAAGTTGGTATTTGTGTTTTGACAGTTCCATTATTTTACATACTGGAGGGTCACTTTTTGGATTGATTTCAATCAGGTCTTTATTTTGAGAAAATGCAAGGTCTAGTGCATCTCGGAATTTCATTATTCCAATCATTCCACCTTCTTCATCAATAACACGGAGTTCAGGGTGAAGAATTGCTTGGTTCACTACGAACTGAGAGACAGGGAACTTGCCGTATGTTTTGGGTTTTCGTCGATAATTTGTCATTATTTAGTTTTAATATTTGAGGTTAACCACGATGTGGATTTGTAATTCAGTAATCTATCAAAAAGTTGATCTTTGAGAGTTTTTTCTGTGATTCCAGCTGGATATCCATAGCGAGTAGGGTCTTTCATTACTTCTTTGGTGTTTGATTCAACTTCTTCGTCAGTTATTTTTTCTTCAACCTTTTCAAAATAAATCACAAGCAGTAATTTGCTGGCAATGAATTCTCCTCTAACGTATTTGATCACTTCAGCTTCTAGTGTTTTGTCTGTAGCTTTGCCAACGTACATCATATTAAGACTGTTAAAATGTTCTGCAGGTTTTGGTTCTTTTTGGACTTCTAATAATATTCGATCTGATTCTGATTTGACAGTTTCTTCATCCAGTTCTACGTCTTGGTACTCGACAACAACTGCCTCCATTACCGCTCGTGTTTTGACATTGTTCAGAATTGTAGTAGTTTCTTGATTGTATCTATCTGTAATTGTAGACTTGAACGAGTCAACAGAACCGAAAGCTTGTACCATTTTTCCATCACTGGCGAATATTTCGTCGATAGTTTGCTTTTTGAGATCTTGAATGGATATACATACTACTTTGAACTCAAAGTCTTGAACTCCATCATTAGTATTTACTTTGATTTTGAATTCTCTGGTTTCATCTGGCTTGATTCCTAACAACTCTTTTTCAAATTCTACGGGGAATTGATTGATTCCAAGATTTATAGTGCTATTTTTGTCTTCAACTGGTGGTGTTGACAAGGTTGAATTAACCTCAGTAATATCACAGATAATTCGTGAACTTTCAGTTGCTCCTTTTTTGGAATCTTCGTATTGACCGAACATTTTGATAAGGCTTTCTGTTTCTTTATCTATCACTTCTTCAACACTAAGCCTATTTTTAATATCTTCAACTTTTGGTTCTACAATAGAGATTTTTTCTATCTTATTTAGATCGATTTTTGGCAAAAGATTAGTAATTAGAGTGAATTTAAAACCGTCTTCAGATTCTATAAAATCAGTTGGGTTGTTAGAAATACCGATAGATAAAACTTTTCTGCTTTCTTTTTCTACAAAATCTTGTATTGATTTTTCTGATACTCCGTAGTTTTCAAAAATTATTTCTTGAAATACTGTGTTTTTGACATATTCTGTGTTTAGTTTTTCCATTGCCAAGTGAGTTGGTGCTTTTCCTTTACGGAATCCTGGGACTTCGACACTAGCTAAGAACTCTTTGGTGATTTTATCAGAAGTCTTGGAATAAGACTCTTGGTCTACATGGAATTGTGATGATAGAGTAATTGAGTTGTTGAATGTATGATTTAGATTTTTGACCATAATTTCTTAAGGTTATATTTTAAGCCTATTTTTGTCAAATTGT
>JAYTWQ010000123.1:0-1578 GCA_043743355.1 bacterium
TTGAATCCAAAACCAACAGCGAGTTTGATTTTTTATTGTAATAACAAAGTTTTGATTGCACAAAGATCAAGAGATCCTTTCAAGGGAAGTTGGGGTTTACCAGGAGGGTTCATGGAAAACAGAGAAAGTTTTGAATATTGTATTCAACGAGAAATATTAGAAGAATTAACTATAGAATCAAGCACACCCAAGTATTTTTGTTCAATATACAATCCTGAGTATATCTATAAAGGTGAAAATTATCAAAATATTTGTGTAATAATGTACGAATCAATTAGTTTAGAAAAGTATAATCAAATTAAAACTGCAGATGATGTATCAGCAGTCAAATTAATCTCAAGAGAAGATATTGGTTATACAGAATTCTGTTTCGGTATTGATAAGATTCTAGAAAGATTTTTTGATGAAATTTTGATAAGGTAAATTAAATTTATTGATCAGATTAACATAGATTGAAAGTTGATTATGGGCATTCTTTGTCAAATGGACTAAAGTTAGAAGTTTTAGGAATTTTTTAAAACAACTAATTTTAAAGTAATTTATAGCTACAATAACGTAAAATAACTTACTATAAAGTCACTCATCGTAAATGCTTTTGACGTCCTTGTTAAGAAGTGACATGATAGAAGTGTAAATTTATAATTGGTTAGGTTACTAAATTTGCAGCTTGTACGATTCTTCTGATAATTGAGTTTAGACCTTTGATTCTGGTCATCGATAAGCTCAAATAACTGTCATTCAAAAAATTCTCACCAAGTCCAATGATTTGTTGTTTAGATTTGGATGAATAAATGTCTATTAAAATTGCAATTAATCCAGAAACTAATCTAGAGTCAGATTCGCCTTTTATAATTAATCTATCTTCAACCTCTTCAAAACAAAGCCAAACTCTATTCTGGCAGCCAATTATCCGATTCTCATTAGTTTTTTGATCATTTGAAAGTTTTGGTAGAGCAGATCCAAGCTCAACTAGATATTCATACTTTTCTTCAGAGCTTTCAAAGGAACTAAGATTTTGTAACAGCTTCATTTTACTAACTTAATTAAATTTTACATTTTGGACAAGACTAATCATTAATAAGACAAAAAATGTGTTCTTGACATAAACTCAGAATAATGTCAAGCTTCCAAAGTTGCATCATTACTGGTTCTGTAGCTCAGCTGGTAGAGCAGAGGACTTTTAATCCTTTGGTCATGGGTTCGAATCCCATCGGGACCACCATATTAATATACATCCAATGATTAATTCCACCGTAAAGTGGTTTTTTTGTTTGGGCAAAAAAGATATAAGAGCCGTTAAAAATCATAATATCGAAATTCGAACTAACCAAATAAACAAGGTATTTTGTTAACTCTAAAATTGTTTTTAACTAAACTTCAAGCCTTATATTAAAAAAGTTCGAAGTTAATTTGGATTTCCAGAATTTTTAGTTTCGCAACGATAGGCAAAAAAGGTATAAATCGTGCTTTACAAACAGGATTTTTTGGAGTTAATGTCCATTTTTAAGAGGACAAAAACACTAAAGTATGTTACCATTACTGGGTTAAACATTACTTTAACTTAATTATCATGAGTTC
>JAYTWQ010000124.1:0-2588 GCA_043743355.1 bacterium
AGTATGATTAAGGAGATGAAATAAGAACTAAGCTAATTGTAAATATATGTATATATCAAGAATCAAAATTCAAAATTATCGAGGAATTGCAGAAATGCAAGACTACATTGAGCTAGGTAATTTGTCCACTTTTGTAGGAAGAAATGATATTGGAAAATCTACTGTGATTAATGCCTTAGCTTGTTTTTTCGACACTTCAGCAACTGCCAAACTAAACTCAAATGATTTCAATCATAATACTGATGATAATATTGAAATAGAGTGTATCTTTACGAATGTAGGAGAAAGTCTTGGAGCATATTATCAAGATACAAAGAAAAAGTCAGATGGAATCGAAACTTGTACTAAATACACTTTGATCGATAGTGATCTGTATATAAGAAAAACTTATGATAGACAAAAATTATCTGGCAAATTCGAAATCAAACTTAATGAGTATGAAAGATTTGAGGGTTTGTTGGACAAAAAATCGACTGAATTAGACAAGCTGATGAAAAGCAATTCGCTTACTGCAGAAAATTCTAGCGTTGGCAGAAACCCCGACACTTTAAAAATTGAGTCAATAATAAAGCATTGCGAAGTCAATAATATTAGAAAAGTAGAGAAATGGACAGAGGATAAAGACATTGCTAAAATACTACCTAATTTTGAACTATTTAAGGCTGATTATTCCCTCGAAATCAAAGATAATTTTGATAATAAGTTTGGTGCAGAGATCAAACAAGTTTTAGAAGAATCAAAAAAAAGTTTAGATCAAATTTCAAACGATATAAATGAAGTACTAAGACTTGAAGCTATTGGAATAAGTAATTTTTTAAAAGAGTATGTATCAGATTTGGACGGATTAGATATTAAGGTTAGTCCAGTTTGGTATGACGCAGTCAAAAAAGTAACTGTAAATCTTAAAGCTAAAAATGATACTCAACCAGTGTCTATTGAAAACAAAGGTACGGGATATAGAAGGCTTTTGATGGTCGCTAGGTTGAGATATTTAGCAACAAAAAACGACAAAACAAATACTATTTATGCGATTGAAGAGCCTGAAACTTATCTACACCCAAAAGCTCAAGAACAGTTATTAGAAGCTTTAAAAACTATTTCTGAAAATCATCAAGTACTACTCACCACACACTCCACTATTTTTGCTGGTTCTACTGAAATAGATAACCTAATATTAGTTACCAAAGAAAATGATAATTCTAAGTATGACCAAAAAAGCGAAAATAAAATAAAAAATATAATTATCGAGTTGGGTGTAAAACCTACACACAACTTGTACGATTCAAAAGATTATGAAGGGATTTTATTCGTAGAAGGTAATAGCGATGAGTTTTTTGTAAAAGAGGCTATGAGAAAATTAGGTTTTGAAGAATTGGTTGAGAAAATTGGATTTGTATTTGGTGGGGGCGAATCTTTGGATTATTTTGTAAATTTGGAATATTGGAAAGGGAATAATAGAAAACTATTTTCGATAATTGATAGTGATATTTATTTTGTTGGTGACCCTTGCATAAATAATGAACAAAAAATAAGCTTGGATAGAAAAAAAACTAAAAATAATGAGTTTATAACCAATTTTAATTCTAATTATGGTAATGCTTGGATGTTAAAAAAACGGAATATTGAAAACTACTATCAACCTAACGCAATTTTGAGAGAAATAACTAAGTTAAATACTAATACTTTAATAACTTTAGAAAGTGTGACATTTTTAGATACTGATAATGTAAGTGATAAGTTAAAAAAACTAAAAGCCTCTAATTCTAATATAACTGGTTTAGAGACGAAAGGTAATAAAAATATTTTTGAGAGTATGACGAAAGAAGAATGGGTTAATGTTTCAGGCGGTCAGTTAGAAGAAATATTTGAAGCAATAAAAACACAATTAGTTGACAATAATGACTAGAATCTATATAATTCAGTTATTACAATGACCAGAATATGAAGTATATAAATAATCAAATGACTGTAATTACCCGCAAACTTCAAACCAACATCGCCAAATGGCTGTTCAAAGGTCAAGTAATAATCATCTATGGAGCAAGACAAGTCGGCAAAACCACCTTAGCCCGTAAGATTGCTAGTGACTTTGTAGACAAAAATGGTCTGGACGAAAGTTGCGTGCTTTACTTTGATTGTGATTTGATTGAAAACCAAGAATTGTTTAGTTCACAAAGCAAGGTATTATTTGAGAATATTGTAGCTAACAAAAAAATAATTATTATCGACGAAGCTCAACGAGTTCCAAACATTGGAATCAATCTGAAGATTCTTCATACACATTTTCCAGATTTGCAGATTATTGCCACTGGATCGAGTAGTTTTGATCTAGCTAACAAAATTAACGAACCTTTGACTGGGCGTAATATTCAATTTGATTTGTATCCACTTAGTCTTGGAGAGATTGGACAAAAGTACAATATTCTGGAGATTGGTAGCTTGTTTAATGATATTTTTAGATTTGGACTGTATCCAGGTGTCTTTGGAGAGCCCAATGATATAGCACAACAAAAGCTGACTAATTTGAGTTCTAATTACCTCTACAAAGATCTACTGATGTTAGAAGATATACAAAAATCAAGCGTTCT
>JAYTWQ010000125.1:0-3191 GCA_043743355.1 bacterium
AAGGATTCAGAATCAGCACCAGGATCCAAAATTGTCCAAGATTGTGTTTTTGATCCATGTCCAGCATTTGGTCAAGTTCGAAAAGATAATATTTGTGGATGCGTTGCTCCATCCTTATTAAATTCAACTGGTCGAACCTGTGAAATCCCAAGTGTTCCTTGCAAAGCAAATCAATATGGAATTTCAGAACCAAATTGCAAGCCTTGTCCAGCTAACTTTACCTCAATAGCAGGCAAGGCATTTGTAGAAAAAGATTGCGTAGGAGACAAATGTACTATTCCAGGACAAATTAGATTCTACGATGGTAATTGTCAGTGTCCAGATGTAATCGGCTATTTGATTATAGCTGCAAACAATTCCAAAAGTTGTGGATTCTGTCCAACCGATAACACAATTGCTCAAGCTGGCAAAGAACCGACTGGCGAAAATATATTCAAATGCGTTGCTCCTGTAGTAGTTGCTCCAGTTGTACCAAAAGTAGAAGACAAACCATCTGGAATTTGTGGTGGCGGTTGGGTTGACTATCTATGTTATGCTGCTGGTGCTTATCTAATCTATGATACATTCACTTGTGGTGGTCTAGTGACAGTAGTTCAATGTGATTCTCAAAAACCAGAAATTCCAAACACTGGTGGAGACATGATTAAGCCAGTTTATAACCCAACTAACACAGGACCAAAACCTAGAATAGTAACCGAAGAGTGGAAAACCGCTGCAAACAAATGTTCAGATTCCAATTCCAATTATGTAGCTCAAGTAATTCAGGATGGTAAAAACTCAGCTCCAACAGGACTTGGAGAAAATAGCAATAGAAAAGGTCAGTGGCACCAAGATAATAATGGAGAATATGTATGGCTTAAGACAAGTGCTAGAGGCAAAATAGTCACTTCATACTCAACAACAATCTTGAACACTCAAAATAGCGGCAATGCAGCTTTGACTTGTCTAATGGCAAAATATGCGGCAATAAAAGGTGTAGTTTTTGGTTCCAGGGGTTATGTTGATGCTCTTTTAGCTGATGATATTCTTCACGGTTTTAATTCCAATCCAAAAATATTGGCAGAGTGTCTTAATTTAAGAAAGCTTTTGGCAGTGCTTAATGAAAATCTCTCTTCATCAAGCCTTCAAATACGCTATAAATATTCTATTTATTTCAATCAACAAAAAGTAACACAGTCATACTTTAGCAGAGAAGAGGCAATTGCAGAATTCAAATCAAAAGATCCAAATCGAAGATCAAATTATACTACAAATAATAATACAAATCTAAACTTTGGAATTCCAAGCACACCCGCAGAAGACATATTCAACTTTGGTCAAATTCAAAATAATAACATTAATTATGTGCCAAAAAGTAATACAGATCTAAATTTTGGTATTCCTAGTAATCCAACTGATGACATATTCAACTTTGGTAAAATTCAAAATAATAGCGGTTTAAACGTTAGTTTTGTTGAACCTAACTCTGATTTGACAGCCTCTCTGCCAAGTGAACAAACTAACTATGAATTATATCCAACAGGATTTTTAAATTTGTTTGATTCATTGAAAGTTAATGCCATGGATGATATGGACGACTCTAATTCTCACTCTTCAGTTGATATTGTTGCAACTAACCCAGAAGCACCAGTAGACACGTCAGGCGTCGATTTGAGTGATTCAAACTTCCAATTAGCATTCGCAAGGAATATTAGTGAAGAAGACCTAGAAGGTGTTGAAATATCTGATGGTTCGGACCAAATTGCAATGAACAACTTAAATAACTATAATCCACAAAATAATAATACCACTTTTAATCCTAATAATTTTGAAAATGGTGTTACTGATCCTAATTGCAATTCGAACTTTAACAGTTGCGTTTCATTCGCATCATTGGACATCAATGGCGACACAGCATTTTTGGTTTCAAAAAACGAAAGTATAACTAATTGGAACACTTTCTTTGAATCAGAATATAAAATAGTTGGATTAGACTTTAGCAATGACAATTCAGAACTAGCTAAAACAATTGGTGACAAATATGTGACCGATGAAGAGTGGGCTCCTTTCAAGAATTATCTCGAATACAGTTTTACTAACGATAAAGCAATTACAAATAATACTACAGTTTCTAATGACGAGTGGTTACCATTCCAGTATTTTATCAATAATCAAAACAATCAATCAACTAATAAAGCAGACACTTCTTATTTAGATCCTAATTTTGGTTTTCCAAGTCCTGATAAGTTCAAATCTAATTCAAATACTAATCAGACTACTACACCAAACTATTCTCCTGATTATTCAAACTCAGGAAAGTTCGATGGCAGTGGAGAAACGCAATATTACAATCCATGTCAGGCAAATTATGGCGGCTACGACAAGTGTAATGAACTAACAAATGAAAATGCCATCGAGACATTCGAGAAAAATGCAAGTATAGGATCTAATTGTGTTTATGATCCAACAGAAGGCGTTTACATCAAAGCTGGGAAAAAGTATGTTCCAGGAATTGAAGAGTGCAATGAAGGTACTGATTCAAAGTCACCAACTTATAATGGTCCATTTAATCAAGGGAGTGGCAATGTAGCTAGTCTTCCTGAAGGTCAACAAAGTCCTGATAATTATTACCAAGACACAAATTCTTAAAAATTAATATACAATGTTTCACCTCCTCTTCGGAGGTTTTTTTGTTGATCTGGAACGAATTTGACAATAACCCTTTGTTGAAATAGCTTTGAATATATGAACATATCAACTCTTGCCAAAATCTTAGGAACATCGATCAACGATCTACGAGAAACTGGTCAAAAAAACAAAATCTATGGCTTTTCTGGACGTAATACTAGAATTCCATATAATTCAGCACTCGAAATCACCAAAATCATCAAGCCCGACAAATTAGAAAAGCTTAAAAATGATGACAAAATCTACTTACCACCTTCAATCACTGTAATAGACTTTGCAGAAACTATCGGCAAACAGGCAGGAAGTGTAATCAAAATCATGGTACTCAACGGTGTAATGGCAACATTGAACGAAAAAATTGACTACGACACTGCGGAATTAATTGCGTCCGAGATGGGCGTTGAGATATTTGCGGAGACGCAAGGGTTGCTAGATGCAAGTAAAGACGACGAAGATTTGTCATTGATCAAAACTGTAGAGTACGAAGGAACCGACAAAAAATATACAGCTCGTCCACCAGTAAT
>JAYTWQ010000126.1:0-4423 GCA_043743355.1 bacterium
GGAACTACATATCCAGAGTCTTTTGCAGCAACTGATTCAAGTCCAGTGGCAACTATTGGCACTTCAGGTCGTATCAATGGTAGAGCTTGACCCTGCTGATTAGTTCCCATCAATACACGGAGTCCATCAGTCTGGGCAATGAAAGGTACCATACATGTAGAAAGCGACAAAATTTGGTTAGATGCAACATCCATAAGATCAACTTCAGAAACAAACACTTGGACTGGATCACCTTTTTTCCTGGCGCCAACAGTCTCGTCTAGGAATACTCCCATATCGTCTAGCCTATTAGTATGTTCTGAAATAACATGAAAATTCTCTTCTTCGGCAGACAACCACTGAATTTCTTTAGAGACGAATCTTTTGACTGGAACCTCCAGTTTTTTGTCTTCTGATGCAAGTTGTTCTTGTAGATCCTTAGTAAAGAATTGACCAGTTTTTACTACTTTTTTGCCTTTTACGATGACATCCTCTGATGCAGATCGACCAATTAATTCTGGTGAAGCGACAGATAGCTTGTCTTTGACCTGAAAGTATGGAGTTTCTAGGAATCCCATTCTATTGACTCTTGAATAAATTGCAGCGTGAAGGTTAAGACCTACAGAACTAGACTCAGGAGTATTGACTGGACAAATTCGACCATAATAACTGGATTGCACATCACGAGCATCCATACTAGCTCTTTCCTTAGTCAAACCACCAGGACCTGAACAGGTCATGAATTGTCGCTGATCCATTTCTGACAATAGGTTGGTGTGATCCATGTACCTAGAAAGTTGTGAAGTATTAAAAAAGTCTTCAATCATGGCAGTCAATGGTCTCATATTGACGAGTTTAGCTGGAGTAAAATCAGTGTCATCAGATGTGATCATTTTGTCTTTAGTATTCTTGATTACACGGCTCAGACCTGTTCGGAATGTACTTACCATCCATTCTCCCACACCTCTAACACGACGGTTAGATAACGAGTCGATATTATCCGGTTCGACTTTTTCTACACTCATTCTGATTAATTCTCTTACAATATCTGTCAATTCCTTTGCACCAAATGTCTTCTTATATTCTAGAGAATCTGTTGGATTAAGTTTGAGCCTCGACTCCATTTTGTATCGACCGACACGCCCAAAATCATACCTAGCTTTGTCTTCAAACAATGAAAGAAGGTATTTTCGACCTTGTTCAATGGAGACAATATCTCCTGGACGAATTTTTTTGTAGATAGAGCTAACCACATCTTCGATTCCATTACAGTTATCTTTTTCAATAGTATTCTGAGCATAGCTGAACTTTGGATCTGTGTCTGTGGGCGACATTGCCTTGATGAATTCTTCGTTGTCAACGCCTAGCAATTTGAATAGTTGAGTAATTGGGAACTTCTTTTTTCGGTCAATTTTGATGTAGATTACTCCTTCAGCACTAGTACTAATGTCCATCCACACACCACGACTAGGAATGATTTTGGCTGTATAGATTGCGATTCCTTTTTCGTATTCTCTAGTATAGATTAATCCAGGAGATTTGACGAGTTGCGAAACAACGATTTTTTGGATACCGTTGATAATAAAGTTACCTTTGTTGGTCATCATTGGGATTTTACCTGCAAAGACTCGTTGGGTTTTCTTTTCCTTTGTCAAAAGGTTTTCCACGGATACGTCAATATACAGCGGTGCATTGTATGAAGTCGATTGCAAAATAGCTTCTTGTTCGGTTAATTCAGGATTTTGTTCAAGGTAAAAGCCAGGTCCAAGGTGAATTTTGAATCTATTACCAGCTGAATCGTCGATCGGGCTGAATTCTTCAAGCACCAAGGGAAGCTCCTGCCAAAAGGCTTTGTAAGACTCCACCTGCATTGCATTAAGATTAGGAACTGGAAAATGATGCTGTGTTACACCAAAGCTATTACGCACAATTTTTTTGATCGACATATTAATTAATAATCCAACAAATAAAACAGATTGTCAAGTAACATTTTACCAAAACTAATTCTAACAAGTTCGAGTTTTCTTGAATTCGGTAATTACTTTTGTCTTAAAATCATACCTGTCAATTGTGTGAACACAAACTCCATATCCAGATTGATCATTAATAAATTTTCAAACAAAATATTATTTGTTTTATTATTTTCTAAAATTAAAAGTGAGTATCTGGCATGGACACGGGATTAAAAAACTTCCAAATCCAAAATTGTAAATGAAAAACTATTAAAAAGATTCCTAATAGCCCGAATATGTGGTAAGGTTCTCTAGGCAAAAAATTCATTTGTCCGCCGCTCGTTCTTTTTGATAAATACATATAATTAGATCCTAGATATTGATTAATCCAATACACGAATCCAAAGGCAAAAGAAATTAATATTCCAAAAATATTCCAAACGTCTTTGTATTTGAGTGACATTTTGCCTCCAAAAATTATCCAGAAAGAGGTTGTGATTATCAACGAATGCGACCAGAAGAATTCTATGAATCTAAAATTTGGAAAGTTCTCAGCTGCCCCCATATCTGGCAAAAGAAATGCAATCGTTGCAGGGATTAGACCCCAAAAGAACTGTAATTTGTATAAGATCTGTTTTTCAAAAAGCAAGGCAAAAACTGAAATATAGGCAGAAATAGTGCACAAATGAAACGGTAAAAATTGAGTTATATTAAAATCTTGATGAAATAAATGCCAAGAATTAAAAACTATAATTTGAGTTGCAAGCAACAGAGCTAAGATGTTTTTGAGTAAAGTTCTATTTTTGAGTTCAAGTCTGTTCTGAAAATAGGTTGCAAAACTCAATAAAACTGTGATTAATATAACGATAATATGACTGGTTCCAAATAAAGTAAAAGGCATAAAACTACACTCCAACCACACTCTTGACCAATGCTAATTTTTCTTCAACTTTATTTATAATTCTAGTTTCTAGGATGAATCTGACTTTGGGTTCGGTATTAGATGGTCTCATCGAGAATTTCCAATCTTCATAAAACACTGACACTCCATCGAATTGACTAATTGTCGCATCTAAAAAACCTATTTTGATCTTATTTACCCAGTTGTCAAAATTGTCCCCATCTGGAATTGACAGGTTGACGAGGTCCGAAATGAAGTAAGATCTATTCAACTTTTCAAACACTTCTGAGACTTTTTTGTCTTGTTCAGTCAAGATCTTGATCATAATTACAGCTGCCATTATTCCACTGTCAAGATATCCAAATTCTGCAAAGTAATGATGACCGCTAAATTCCCCGCCATATATTGCTTTGTACTTTTGCATTTGGGCTTTGATCTTGGTGTGTCCTTGCATTGACGGAATTGCTACCCCGTCAGTTTCTGCAATAATTTCTGGAACGCATCTTGAACCTGGCTGAAGATATACCACAGCGGAATTGTATTCTGGATTCGGATTAGCATTTTGGTTCTCGAGTAATGTCTTGGCAAAGAAAGCACACAGGAAATCTCCGTTAATTATGTTGGCATGTTCATCCACAAAAAAAACTCTGTCTGCATCTCCATCGAATGCGAATCCAAAGTCAAGCTGATTGTCCAAAATAGTTTTTTGCAATACTTTGAGAGTATCAAAATTCTGCGGATCAGCTGGGTGGTTCGGATAATTACCATCCAGATCCCAATAGAGCGGTGTGAACTCAATGTTCTGGTAAAGACCTGCCACCAATTCCATTACAAGACCTCCCATTCCGTTGCCTGCATCGACTGCAACACGAAGCTTTTTCTTTTTTTCTTTCAGGATTCTGTCTACATTAGCAATATCTCCGATTGATTGCACTTTACCCACAAAAAAATCAATTATTGTTTTGCGAAGTTCTAAGTTATCATTAATTTTTGATTTGCTTTCCAAATCCACTTTAGCATCCATACGCATCTTTGCAACAACAAAATCCCGAACCAAACCTAATCCTTCATCTAATCCTAGCATTGTTGAGCCAATCTTTAGAATTTTGACACCGTTATCATCTTTTGGGTTGTGCGACGCTGTGATTATCGCTCCTGGTGTTCCTGTAACTTGGCATGAGCCATACAACATATCTGAACTACCGAGTCCAATTGGTTGCGGCGTTCCACCCGCGTCTTTGACACCCTTACAGAAAGCATCGTAGAACTCTGGACTGGAATAACGACAGTCTTGCATTACATTGACCTCGGTCGGTAAGTTTTCTATTAACAGAACTTCTGTAACCAATCCATAACCTGTCCAATAATATACATCTGCGGTTAGTTCAGGTACAGTCCCACGCATATCATACGCCTTAAAAAATTTGGAATAATCAGTCATAATAATAGCAAAATCGGAAATTAGAAACCTGTCAATTATTTGGGATTTGCCAAAATTTTTTTCGTCGTGTATAATTGGAAAGTTATTTTTTTATACAAACAATTATTTATATGTCAGACCAAAACCAAAAGATCATGGAATGCAAAATTT
>JAYTWQ010000127.1:0-5709 GCA_043743355.1 bacterium
ACAGAGGTATTTCACTCGATAGAAAGAAGCAAATGATTGATGAGTTTTTGAGATGTGAATAAGATTTAATTATCAACTATTTTTACCGTGTTGCCTAAATATCAAATTATATTTTTATACTTACTCCCTTTCCACAATTAAAATCTAAGTCGTATTGTGAAAAAAGTCCCCCTATTTAGGAGGTGGCAAAACAAAGTTTTGACTAGGGTAGCAAGAAGTTCAATTGAACAAACCAGAAATTAGAAATGGGAAGGGAGTAGAATATCGGATTTGCATTTTTGTCTTGAATACTCGTTCTCCGAATCGTGAAACAAGTTCAGGATGACAATCGGTAATTTCTAATCTAAAATTTAAAATAGATTGAGTATAACAAGCTATACCTTTGACACTCAGAGCATTGAATTTGAAATTCTAATCAAAATTAATTATTTTAGATACTTACTCAAGTTGAGGATGAAGAGGTTGTAAGAATACTTCAAAAATAAAGTTAGTCGAACATTACTCTGTTTTGCCAGCAAAAATTGACTTGACAAAAGCCACAGAAATTGTTTTAATTGTACCTGTTGTTCCGAAGTAGCTCAGTTGGTAGAGCAGGAGACTGTTAATCTCTTGGTCACAGGTTCGAGTCCTGTCTTCGGAGCCAACTTAATATATATTCTAACTACATCCTAAAAGTGAATTTTTGACTAGGATGTTTTTTTTGTACCTAATTACAATTGCCGTGTTATATAATATCAAAAATCAATTCCAAAAAATTCTCAAAAAACCAGCTTTTCTGTCAGTCTTTTTGGTTAGCTCTCTCTACCTAATCTCCAAAGTAATGGGACTTGGGAGGAGTATTATTATTAACAATCATTTAGACAAAATTAGCTCAGACATTTTTTATAAGGCCGATGTGATACCCAGTCAATTATCTGCAATTCTATTGATGGGAACTATTATTAGCTCAGTGTTACCAATTGCATCTAGGCTAATTAATAAAGACAGCAAGCACAAAGATGAAGATTATACAAAAACATATAGTTATTTTAATCTAGTTTCTGGAATTTTGCTTGTTTTTTTGTTTATCATTATAATCTTGTGTCAGGTATTTTTGGAGCCGCTTTTACAATTGATCACCGATCCGACCAAATATCAAGAATATCAAAGTTTTGGAAAGCTAGATGAATATATTTTGACTTCTAGAATTTTGCTTCTGACACCGATTAACTTTGCAATTCAAGCTCTGTTCGGAGTGATTTTGAACCTCAAAAAGCGATTTAATATTTTTGCTTTGGCTGGAGTGATTACTAATTTTGGATCAATTAGCGGCGCAATTCTAGCTAGCTCTAGTAATTTTGTGAGTATTCCAATAGGTATGTTCTTAGGTGGATTCGTGACTAGTTTGGTGTACATTGGTTATGCCATCAAAGATGGTTACAGACTTCCTAGCGATATTTTAGAGCTGATATATTGGCAAAAGCTTTTTAGAATATACAAAACTGAACTCAAAGATACTGTACTGGTTTTTGTGCCTAGAATGTTCTTGCTCGATGGTTTTTTGATATCGAACGTTTTACTTTCAAAGTTATCAAATGTCGATGGTCAAATCTCTGCTTTTGATTATGCCACTTCGATTCAAGGTGCGTTTTATGTAATAATTAGTTCAATTGGCATAATTTTGTTCCCTGACATTAGTCGAACGGTCAACGATAAGACAATTAATCTCAAGGACTTTTGGAACAAGATTCACGGATATCTCAAACTTACAATTTTGCTTGGAATTATCACTTCGATTATTGCTATTCCTGGTAGTTTTGCGGTGATGAGAGTATTTGAGCTATTTGGCAAAGGGCAGGGTACTGATCAGAATAATTATATTATTATTTTGGCTGCAGTCTCGTCTTTTAGATTATTTTTTATGGCGATCAAGGAGATTCTGGACAAAGTTTTTTATGCCAGAGAAAGCCGTTTTTTACCAATAACTCTATCAGTTCTAGCTAATATTTTCCAAATCGGGTTCATTTTGGGTCTTGGTTCGGTGTATGAAGCTGGAATCATTGCCAGTATGGGACTTTTGGTATACTATGCTGTCTGGGTAATATTGGCTTTGCTACGGGTTCGTTGGGAGGTTAGGGAGTTAAAGTAAGAGTTTGACAATTGGAAAAAACTGTGATAATAATATGACATGTTTAAAAAAATGTTTGGAAACAGTGAAGAAAAACCTCTTAAAATGACACACGAAGAAGCCTTAAAGTTTGTAATGGACAATACTGATTTGAGTAAATTTGACTCTGATGAATTAATAGATTCAATCACATTCGAAGGTAGCTTGATGAGTGATGAAGATTTAATTATCTCTAGTGAGAATGAAATCGAGAATTTTAATAAAGCTGGAGAAATGCTTGAGGTACTAAAAAGTATGCAACTTGAAGCTCAAAAGTTAGTTGATCCAAAAGATATCGAAAAAATTAGTTTTAATAAAAAAATGAGAGAAGCGATTGCTGTACTTACAAAAACTTATAGACCCGAGATTGCAGTTTACTCTATGGCGATTGGTGCAAAAATTGCATTGATTCTTTTTTTTGGTGGAATTGTTTTTGACAACAATAATGGCTACAAACTTGATATTGAAAGTAGGATGAATTTGTTTTTTGGTGGAATTGGAGTAGGGACTTTGGCTGGATTAGTTATATCCGAAAGTGGTTATAGAAAAAGAAGAGAAAATGATATTTCTAACGCAAAAATTGAAGACCTTTTAGTAATAAGAAATGGAATTACAAGTAACTTAAGATTACCTGAATCTACTGCTTCAGAGGTTCAACAGCATATTGAATATAATGAATTTGAAGAAATTTTTGATAAACTAAAAAAGCATGAATAGCTACTTTAACTTCTCAATCCCATTCTTGATTTCCTCCACAACTTTATCAATATCTTCACGGGTATTATAACAGGCTAGGGAGATTCGTAATGTTGAATCTAAACCTACATATTCATGCAATAATCCTGTGCAGTGTTGACCGACTCGAACTGAGATGTTTTTGAGGTTCAGATACTCTGCTAGATCGTAAGAGTTGATGTTTTGGATTGTGAATGAGAAGATTGGGGTGCGGCTTGATTGAATTTTAGTATCAAGAGCTGGGGGATCCTGAAACAAGTTCAGGAAGACAGATTGTGAACAATTCCTATCTTGAGGAGTGGCAGCAAACCTGATAGTGTGTTTTCTTTCGAGATTGGGAAGATTCTTTACTTCGCTCTGAATAACGCTTTTGGCAGCTGGGGGATTCTGAAGCGAGTTCAGAATGACAGTTTCGGTTGGTATTTTGTGATAACCCCAGTCGCTTTGCGACAGCCCCTTAACAAGGGGCATTTTCTGCACTAATTCCAAACCTTCAATTTCACTTAGCTTCTGACGGCAATATTTCGATAGTTCCTGTTCTACCGCAAAGATTTCTTTTTGGTTATTTACGAACCACTTAGTTGCAGCATTCAATCCAACAATCCCGCTCAAATTAATTGTTCCAGCCTCGAATCTGTATGGAACTTCTTTATAATAATTCTTTTCTTTGGTTACTAGTTCTACCATCTCGCCGCCAACTTTGTAATTATTTAATTTTTCTAATTGATCATATTTGCCATACAGAACTCCAATTCCTGTTGGTCCGTAAATCTTGTGTCCTGAGAATGCCAAAAAATCGCAGTTCACATCTCGTACATCGACTTCTGAATGAACAATTGACTGGGTTGCATCCACGACACTTATTGCTTCGTTTTCAATGCATTTTTTACAGATTAGTCTGATATCATTGATTATTCCAAGAACATTTGAACATTGACTCACAGCAACCAAAAAAGTTCCAGAATTAATTTTATTTTCAAAATCCTGTAAGTCTATTTCACCTGTTTCAGTCAGTCCAAAGTATCGTATTTCAAGATTGTTAAGTTTTGCCAAAATCTGCCAAGGTAATAGATTAGAATGATGCTCTGTAATACAAATTAAGATATTGGTTTTGTGTTTTGGGACGACGACAGAATTTGCAATTAGATTAAAACTCTCTGTTGCACCAGATGTGAAGACTATTTCATTTGGGCTTTTAGCTTTTATAAAACTAGCTATTCTAGTTCTGCATTCTTCAACTCTTTCATTCAAGTTGTTAGCTAGGTTATGAACTCCGTGATTACTAGAATAGTCTTTGGAATAAAAATTTGTGATTTTGTCAATTACCGCTTGAGGTTTTTGGCAACTCGCAGCTGAATCCAGATAAATGTTGGAGTTGTCCTCAAAAAAGGGAAATTGGTCACGGAGCATTTGAATATTAAAGTGGCGAGTTTTATTACTTTTGGGTGTTATATATTCAAACTATTTCCAACTTTTACAAAGTGTTGAAATTCCCCTCGTGAGGGGTGGCAAAACGCAGTTTTGACGGGGTGTTTTTTTATTCAGTGTAAAAATTGAGTAAGGTTTGGGTATATATTTTAATTCTGTTGGAGTTTTGCTTTTGGTTGTGGGGGATCCTGAAACAAGTTCAGGATGACGGTTGTTTTTGGTTTTATAGGTGACTTTTGTGAAGATATTTGAAGATATTTGAAGATTGATTCTGTTTAATAATAAATAGGCCAGACAAAAGCATTTTCTTTTTGAATGAATTTGATGTTTTCTATTTTCCAAACCTTATCCTTAATAACTAGATCGACTGCAACGTTCTTTTGTGAATTATTGTATAAACAATATGCCCTTGCAGAGCCTTTGAATTTTTCAAAACTAATTAGTTTGAATCCTTTAAAATCTGAGTTGAGTGACACTTTGCAGATTCTTGCAATATCGAATTCGCTAGAATTGAAGCTGGTCAGAATCTCTGCTTGAACATAACTAAAAAAGAAAAGTATAAGCAAGAAAAAACCTACTCCGAGAGCGATTAATGGATGGTAGTCTTTGGGAAATGATTTCATATAATTAGTTTTTATCGGTCAAATCCATTCTCGCCACAATAAATTTCAATAATTCTGTCGTTTAAAGATTTTTGCTGAATTAATTCTGCCGCTAATTGCACAAATTTTTCTGACATCAAAAAACTAATGTGTTCAGGTTTTAATTCTCTAAATACCAACTCTTCGCTAAAACACTTCATTTCAACTTTCAAACTTGCTAATAACTTTAAAATTCTATCATTAACACTTGTAGTTGATAATTCAGTAATTGTAGAGATCCCTTCTGAAGAATAGGGTGAGAATACTTTGTCCAAATATTCATTAATTGACTTTTCCATAGATTAAAAAATTAAACTGTTTTATGTTTTTCGTCTACATAGTGGTTCTTGAGCTTACCTATCTGTAGGATTAATAGTGTGTTGAGGAATAATACACCGCAAAACACGATAATCACTTCAGAGCCACCCAAAAATATTCCACCCATTATTGCAACAATACTTGCACCGATTAGTGTCATAATATTATCCATTCCAACACCAACGAGCGCATCACCTATTTTGCCTTTTGGATTGACGCTAAAGTTGTGTACAACTATAATTTCGCCTATACATCCAATCAATCCAGACAATAACCCAGCTACAAAGATTGGAAAATGTGCAACTTCAGTAAAATGTTCTACAGCTCCAACCATCGCATTGGCCGTAAAAAATATTGCAACGCCAGAAATTGCTAGGCAAACAAAGGACCAGATTGGATTGATTTTTTGGAATTCGTTGCCTTCATCTTCATGTGCGTGGC
>JAYTWQ010000128.1:0-2389 GCA_043743355.1 bacterium
TAGTATAAACACAAACCAAATCAATGCAAACAAACCTTCTTCCAAAAAAACTTCAACGTATACATTATTTACAATTGCTTGATCTTCCAAGTTGAGACCGCCCAAATCATCTCCAACATAGGCTCCGTACTGTCCCACTCCAATTCCTTGCAAACCTTTTTCTGGTAGATGCCTGATCGCTTCACTCAAGAATTTGTTTCTTTCAGCTGCACTTGCAGAGGTTCCGCTGAGTGTCTCTACAAAGTTTTTGCCAATCTCTCCAGTCAAGGCAATCGGGTCAAGGGAGTTAGATATTCCAGCCATCAACCAAAACAATAGGATAAAAGTAATAAGTCCATATTTTTTTAACAAATTTCGAAATTCAGAAAAGTATGTAATTGCGAAAACAGAAAACAAAATCAATACAAGTGCTAAGACGCCGTAAGTTCCTTTGGAAAGAGTCAAAACAAAAATAATAAAAACAAAAACAAGCCTAGTAATGTTTGAACTCAATGAATTATTGACTATCATCCTAGAAAATAGTTTTCGAATCGAACTATTAAGTTTTTTTGGGTTAGAAGCAAAGTTTTCTTTTGTAATTAAGCCTTTGTTTTCAATGGCGAGCTTTTTTGGATTGAGTAAAAGGTTTGAGCTTGATAGACTTTTGGATGATTCAAAAAGTTCAAAAAAAACTTTGGTAAGCCAAAAGATAATTGGTATGCACAGCATTCCAGCAAAGTACAGCGGTTCTATTGCTAACCCTTGAATCCTTGGTACTCCAAATACAATTTTGGTATAATGCTCCCTAAGTCCAGTGAGTGAGTTAGGAATTCCTAATATATCTCCAATGTATTGATACAATCCAAAAATTGCCACACAAAAAATCACCAAACAAAGTTCCTTTAGTCTTTTGAACACATTATTTTCAAAACTTGCAATAAGGAAACTTGCTCCAAAACAAATTATTGTACCAAAAAAATGAACTAAAAATCTGTTAAAGCTAAGAATGTTGAACCATGAAGGTGAGGAGATAATTACAAAAATTGGCAAAATCCAACCCAATTTGGAGAATCTTTGTTTTAACAGTTCAGGATCTTTTTTGATTGTCAAAATAATTAGGAACCAAAAACCAATGAGGGTTAGGGCCTGCGAAAGTCTAAATCCAGCTCCAGCTATATCGAGTCTTGGAAACCACTCAAAAGGTAATGACCAAATCAAGAATTTTATGTTTTTTTGCAGCCAGTTATAATTTATCTTTTGCCAAACCAAACTATTTGCAATGCCAAAAATTACCAAAAATATTAATCCAAAAAACAGTGTCTCCATATCAATTAAACTTGCTCAAAATAACATAAAATGTCAAAAAACTAACAGGGCTTGCCAAATTAAAAAAAGTATGTTATAATATAAATAAATATATTATTTTATGTCTGAAAATACTCACAACAAAATTAAAGTCGCAAACTCAGGAATCAAAAAGTTATTCTTTGGTTTGATTGCATTTACTATGGTAATAACTGGATTAACTGGTTATTCATTAGTTCAAGAGCAGAATAATAACGCCAAGAATTCTTTTGCATCTGCGTTATATACATGTTCATCTTTCGAGACATTGTCTGGACAAAATTGTCTTTCAGAGCGATTAAGTTCTCCAAAATATGAACTCAAATGTAAAGATGGTTTCACATTAATGGATACTTCTTGTGTCAAATTTGAAATCAAAACATGTAACTTTTTTAGCAAAGGTGTCGATGCCGAGAATGGTTTTTGTAAATTCGATGCTGTGAATATTTATGGTGGAGAAATTTTGAATTATGATGGTAGAGAATGTAATGGTAACGGATATTCATTTTATAGGTATAATGTTGGATTGAGTTTTAACGATGTGACAGGTCCGATTGTATGTGCTAATACTTATTCTGATATTCTAGGTAATTCAAGTTTCCGATGGATGCCAAAGAAAATTATCGAAATTTCAAATCTTGAAACTGTACAAATTGGTTCTCAGTATTCTGCGTGTCCTACAGGATTCACTGAATCTGGCGTGAGTCTGTGCTCTAGACCTTCAACAATCAAGGGTTGTTCGACTGGTGAGATTCCAAATGCAGCTGGTAATTTGCCTAACATTTTGGGTTCGGTCAAAGCGAATGCTGAAGAACCAGTTGCTTACCAAAATTCTGATATAGTTGGGAATGGATATGAAAAATATGATTTGCAGCAAACTAATGTTGAGAGCTTTGATAATTTTTATGATATTCAAAAAAATACTGATTATTTATCTGATTTTGATTATTTGAGTTTTGGAGATTCCATTAAAGTAAACGCTGAAACTCAGATGCCTACTTCAATAATCAATATGGGAACACCAAATTCTTCTTTATCTAATCCATTAACTGGTGTTTTAGGAAAC